>JBCCSG010000053.1:0-28322 GCA_039200565.1 Cyanobacteria bacterium P01_D01_bin.50
CCTTGATTTCAAGCCTAATACGGTTAAGACTGTTGAATTCTCTAAACCCAAACAAAAATTAGTTGATCGCTTACGCTCTTCTAAAAATGGCGAAAATCCAGTAAATCAAAAGCCATCTAAGAAAGAACCTGAAAATTTATCTAGAAGTTCGGCACCTGTAAAAATTAATGCACAACCTTCTTCTGGTGCAGTAGTTGTACCATCTGTCACTTCAGCGCCAGTCAAGCTCAAGCCACAGATCCAGATTAGAACCAATAAACCCGCACCAACATCCGCAAATAATGAGAAACCACCGGCAGAAGTGAGAGTTAGAAACAATCAAGAAGTACCTAAGGTACCGTCTAAGCCCAAACCCCAGGCACGAATCAATATTAATGAACCTGCATCTCAAGCTACTTCTAAACCATCAATTGTAACTAGGCTAAGAAACAGCAAAGAGGATTCTGTTTCAGAAGAGAATTCCAAAAAATCTCCAGGTTACAACAAGAAGCTAATTCAGCAATTACGTAAAATTAAGCAAGAAAGAGAAAGTTCCAATTGAGGAAAACCTATTGGGTAATGGTTGTGGTTAATAATTTTAAATATTACTAGACAATTACCACATAGAGACGTATCTACACGTCTCTATTTTTTATCTTTGTAAAAATAGAGTCAAAAATCTTTTGAACTACATAAGTCTCAAAACGCATCAAAATAGGCGATAACTAACTTATTCCTTTCACCTTCGCGATTGAATAAATCAGTCACCACCTAGAAGCACTTAACAAAGCATTAAGCGTTTTATTGTATAAATGATTAGCCTTCAACAAGTACTTTGCCAACCATACCAGCACCACGGTGAGGTTCGCAGTAGAAAGTATACTCACCAGTAGCTGCATCTGCTGGAATAGTAGTTGTAAATTCTTGTCCGGGACTCATTATCAACTGCTTATGAGACAGTTGTTTAGCCAAATCCGCGCTCTTAGCAGGATTCTGAGCTGGATCGAATACAACGTTATGAGGAGGAACTTTGTTATTCAGCCATTTAATGGTGTCCCCCGGTTTAACTGATATCTTTTTTGGTTGAAATTCCAGCATTCCTTTATCGCTACCCAACTTGATGGTGTATGTTTCAGCGGCAGCACTAGGAGCGAAAGCAGCGAAGCTGCTGACAACCAACACCATAGTCAGTGCTGCTAAACCTAAACGCCGTAAAGTAGACGCAATCAATCTCATCGCTTTCTCCCAACAATAGTTTTATTATCTTTTCTCCATTTTAAATAAAATTATGCCGAAATATGACAATCCGTCATATATAAAAAATTATGTAAAAAAAAATTGCATATAATCCAAAAATATGCTATTTGTAATAATTTGTTTATTAATAAAGTGCAAAAGTGTAAAGCCGAAGCCAGGAAAAAACGAGTTATAAATCAATACAATATTGATATAGAGCTATTTATGGAACAGGTATTAGTCTATAGTCAGGAGCAACTATAGACTAATAACTAAGGGTTAATAATTAACTGATTATTGAAGCTTTAGTAGTAAATCTTACCACCACCCCATTTCTGACCGACAATCTTAGGTTGTAGGAGAATGTGCCCGGCGATCGCCTCTAAATCCTCTTCGGTTAAATTTCGCATTTCTTTGAAAATATCCGCACTCTTTAAGCTGGGATGTAATTCAGAAATTTCGATCTCTCCATCATAGGTAGTGGGATTTTTCATATAATCTACCAAACCCTCAAGGTGATCGCGAGATGGGGTTGCTAATGCCAAAGTGTCAGGTTCGAGGCCTACGTTTTGGTTTGTTTTGGTTACACCACCAGCATGACACTGGGAGCAAGTATCGTTGAATAGGCGTTTACCTTTGTTGACTTCTTCAAGACTGAGAACATATGTATCACCTTGTTCGTTCAAGCTTACCGTGCGAGTAGCTTCATCAAGTTCTACTGCTGAAGCGTTACCGACAAATAAGTGAAAACTCAGCAATGCACTAGCAACAAAAATGCCAATTATTTTTTTTATCATGTTTCCCCTCAAAAATTTTAATGCTCAACACAGCTAGTAGCAGCGATACTCAATTCCTGATTGCTAAGAGTTAACACAAAAAGTATTTTTTGCGATTGACGGGCACCCGAGGGGTTCCCATGAAAATTTTTTTGAAGAAAAAACTTTTAAGGGAACCCTTGACTTTAAATGACAGTTAACTTGGCTTTCACTCACCGAGTTAGTGGTACCATAACGGGCTTGTTTCAGAAAAAATTGGAAATAAATCACAGTATTCTCCAACGTCTTGATAATGCAGGAATTGATAAATATTTATTAAATATTCCTAACTGGACGTACAAAGAAAGCCTGCTTGAGCCAAATTTTACTGTTGTCTGCTGCTATTTCCGCGATTGACGGGTACCCATGACAGATTTGCAAAACCCATAATTGTTGTTAACTCAGACAATCAAGTTTTAAGTCGCTGTAATACAATTATCACTCTAAGCGTGCAATTTTTTGCCCAAACTACTGTTTGAAACAATGAGATGGTTGTGAGGGGTGTGGAGAGATGGGGGGATGGGGAGATGGGAGGATAGGAAGATTGGGACTTCATAACTCCTAACTCCTAATCTTCTGTGTGGAAAGATATTTATCCTTTGGTACCAGTGAAAGACACGCTTTGAATAAAGTATCGGTTGAAGAAGGCGTAGATGAAGAGGGCTGGTAGGGTGAATACCATTGAAGCTGCCATAATATAATTCCAATTGCTGATATATTGACCTTTAAAGCTGTTCAATCCTAAAGGCAGAGTAAACATTTCTGGATCGAATAAAATGACAACAGGAAGCAAAAAATTATTCCAGCTACTCATGAAGATAAATACTGCTTGGGCTGCGAGTGCTGGTTTGGCTAAGGGAAGTACAATATGGCGAAAAATTCCCAAGGTACTTAAACCATCTAAGGCTGCTGCTTCTTCTAATTCTCTGGGAAAATTAACGAAAAATTGCCGCATCATAAAAATAAATGTGGCATTTACCATGTTGGGAATAATCATCCCTTGATAGGAATTTAACCAGCCAAAAGTTTTTAAAATTAGAAATGTGGGGATGAGTGTAACTTGTATGGGTACCGCTAATACTGCCAAAATCAGAAAAAACCAAAAGCCTCTACCCCGAAACTTAAGTCTTGCTAGAGCGTAGCCTGCCATTGAGTTGAATAGTAAGTTTAAGATGGTGACACTCATCGCAATAATTACGCTGTTGAAAAACCAACGTAAAAATAATGGTTCTTCTACAAAGATTTGTTTGTAATTATCGAGGGTAAAGTTCGAGGGGAGAAAATTTGGTTCGCCAGCAACTATTTCTGTTAATGGTTTGAACGATGCGGAAAGCGCCCATAGAAAAGGAATTAAAGTAATTATTCCGTACAATACCAATACCAAGTAAAGCGGTATCTTTAACCACGAAAAGCTCCAGATTTTATTCAATTTTTTTCGCCTCCAAAGAGTCGCTGCTGAATCAAAGTTATACCTATAATTACCGCTGCTAGTAGGAAAGCTATAGCCGCAGCGTATCCCATTTGCAAGTTCCGAAATACGGCTTGATATATCAGTAAAACTACTGTTAAAGTCGCATTATTTGGTCCGCCAGTACCTTGAGAAAATATATAGGATTGGTCAAATAATTGAAAAGTTCCAATTATTCCCATGGCTACTACAAAAAAGGTTACGGGTTTGAGCATGGGAATGGTGATATTAATAAACTTATGCCATCCATTAGCACCATCTAATTCTGCTGCTTCGTAGAGGTATTTTGGTATATCCTGCAAAGCCGCCAAATAAATAACCATGAAAAATGGTGCTGTTGACCAAATATTCATAATCATAATGGCTTTAAGGGCAACTCCAGGATCTCCCAACCAATTATATGTAGGGAATCCAATGGTACTCAAAAAATCATTCAGCAGCCCCGACGTGTTGTATATCCACATGAATATCAGCGTCAACACCGTAGAAGAAGTAACTGTGGGTAGAAAGAAAAGAACTCGCCACCAACTTTTACCGCGAATACCAGAGTTGAGGGTAACTGCTAAGAATAAAGCCAGTATAGTTTGTGAAGGTACTACAATAGCTACGTATTCGGCTGTATTCTTCAGAGCAATCCAAACTCGTTCGTCTTCTACTAACTGATGGAAATTACGAAAACCAACAAACTCGTATTCAATACCGCCGAGAAGTTGGACTTTTTGTAAGGAAAGAAATACCGCATAAAGTATGGGTAAAACTACAAAAGTTCCCAAAACTAAAATAGTTGGGGTGATGAAAAGATATCCAGCTAAATTTTCTGTTGGATTTCCCTTTACTTTCCTATGCCGTCTAGTTACTTGCCGCAACTTGAGTCAACCTGAGTGAATGTGCGTTACAAGAAATTGTAGCGACAAGCGATGCATATAAAAAATGGGGCATTGAGAGTTAGGAGTTAGGAGTTAGGAGTTAGGAGTTAGGAGTTAGGAGTGAGGAGCTATCACCTCATCACTCCATCACCTTATGAGAAGGTTAAATTAACGATTTTGAAGTTCGGCTTGGGGTGTAAAACCTTTCTGCTGCAAACAAGTTTTAAATTCAATTTCTGCATCGCTTAACTTAGGCGTATCTGTAATATCAAATATCCTTTGTAATTGATCGTTTGTCATTTCAGATAATGTACGGGCGATACGATTGCCTACATCTCGATTTTGGATGGTTAGTTGTGCGGGTAAGCAAGATGCGATTGCCTGAATACGTTTACTATTTTCGGTTGTACCTACTACTGGACTACCCGCAGCAGCAGCTACATTAATGTTGTTAGCTTGGGCGTGTGGTACAACTCCTAGGCTAAGGGCGATCGCTAATAAACCACTCAAAACTACTGCTTCTAGTTGCTTGAAGATATTGGTGAAATTCATCATTGGATTTTTGACAAGACTGTAATTGCTTTTTTAGTTACTCAATTGTTGAGTAATTTATATCTAACACCAGATAACTACATTTCATTCGTTTTAAGCTCCATCGCAGAAAAGATTATTTACTACGCCTATAGAAATACTTGTGAATACAAACTTTTGTTTAGATTATTGATACTTTATATAGATTTATTCTAATATTTCTTTGCTACTACTCTATTGTCATAGGTTAAGTTAATGGAGAAATACCTGTAGAATATCTAGAATATAAGTCAAAATATTGAAAATAAAGTCTAATTTTAATGTTTATAATCCAGTTTGTTATATGGTCAGCAATATTTTCTGGATTATCGTTAAAATTCAATTGATTAAACGAAGGAAGAGCCGAAGTTGTTTGGAATTGGGATGGGAATTTAAACCCCAACCCATTCCCTGGTCCCGTGGGACCTATCCTACACCGTATATTTAAGTTAAAAAAATATCCGACTGCGAACCGATTTTTTTGTGATTTAAAATTAAAAATTATTAAAATTAAAAATCTAACTTGGGGTATATTGCAATGACAGCGCCCATAACCTCCTCAGAAAAAGATGTAAATCTGAAAAACTCTACCGAGATAACTAAAAAAAAAGGAAAATCACTGCCTTCAGGATTAATTATCAAGTTTGGGAAGTTTGTTTGGACTACTATGTGGCGGATAATGATGTCCAAGCTTGCACCAAGTAATTCTTCAGGAGAATATATCCGCCCTTCAAGTCAGTTCCGAGATTCTATCAGCACAGACAAAAATAATCCTTACCAGCCCTTGGCAGGACGTTATTGTTTATACGTAGGTTTGGGATGTCCTTGGGCGCATCGAACTTTAGTGGTTAGGGCACTCAAAGGGCTTGAAGATGCAGTAGAAATAGCAATTGTGTATCCTTCACCTGATGAAGGAATCTGGGTTTTAGGTAATCCAGAAGTTGGTTGTCGCACGATGCCGGAATTATATCAACTTGCACAACCGGGTTATCAAGGGCGCTGTACGGTTCCAGTTTTATGGGATAAGCAAACGAAGACGATAGTTAATAACGAAAGTGCGGAGATTATCGTCATGCTAAATTCTCAATTGAATCAGTTTGCTAGCAATCCCCAACTTAATCTTTACCCGGAAGAATTAAAGGAAGAAATAGATCGGTGGAATGAAAAAATATATCATGCAGTAAACAATGGCGTATACCGCTGCGGTTTTGCCCAAACTCAGGAAGCTTATAATAAATGTTGCGATCGACTATTCGCTGCTTTAGATGAAATTGATGAAGTTTTAGAAAATAAAAGATACTTATGTGGTGAGAAGCTAACCTTGGCTGACGTGCGTTTATTTACTACCTTGTTTCGTTTTGATGTAGTGTATTATAGTTTATTCAAATGTAACCGCCGCAGAATTCAAGATTACAAAAATTTAGGGGCTTATCTGCGCGATTTATATCAGCTACCAAGACTTGCGGAAACTTGCGATTTGGAAAGTGTGAAACGAGATTATTACGGAAATTTGTTTCCACTCAATCCCGGGAGTATAATTCCTTCTGGACCAGACATTTCTAATCTTTTAGCACCGCATTATCGAGAAAAGATTGGTAATATATAACTGGAAATTGGCTGCTCAAAATTAATAATTAGTAATTAGTATACCCTTTTACTTTGCTACGAGTGATTGTAGTCCATGGGCAAAGTATTTGGTTGATTCGTAATATTATGGATACGAGGAGAAGTTTAAATATTTAAATGTATTTGAATATTTAATTTCTGAATTACTTTAAACGATTAAAGTATAGCTACACACAATTACTTAATTAAAATCTAACTTTTAATTTTTAACCTTTAACCTTTGACCTTTGAGTATTTACTTGTTAATGGTATAAACCTTTAAATATAAATTATATTTGTAGGTCAATAAACACTCATTGTACCAAATAATATATTACCTTTATTGAGTGCTGGATGGAAAAGTAGGGAAGTTTTAGGTAATGGACGGATTATCTTTTTCTTGGGGAAAAAGAATTTTAACTGTTTGCTTACGTTTATTAGTTGCTCTTGCAATTGCTTTCGGAGTAATTTTACTAGTCTTTCGATTTGAAAACTGGTCATCTGTTAATTGCGATAACCCCGAATCAATTTGCTCTCAAGTATTTTCAGTAGTTCAAGTAAAATATGTTCAAGGCTTTAGTATATTAACCGCAGCCTTTTTGTATGTTTTAGAAAGTCCCGAAAGGATAAGAACAAGAATATACGAAGCATGGCAGGTAATTGATAACGCTGCTGCTGCACAGGTTTCAACTAGTTATGCCAGAATTAGAGCGTTAGAGTTTTTAAAAGATTATGGTATTTCTTTAGAAAGATTAAATCTTGAAGAAACGGATTTACAAAAAATAAATCTGAATCAAGCCAATTTGAAAAGTGCTAACCTCTGTTGCGCCGATCTCAGAGAAGCTAAGTTTAAAGGAACTAACCTTTCTTATGCTAATCTTAGGGATGCTGACGCTAGTAATGCAGTTTTTAAAGGTGCTAAATTAAATAACGCTAACCTTGAAAGTGCAAATTTTAATGATACAGACCTAAGAGGGACTAATTTTAGTGGTTCCAACCTCAGAAGTACTAGTTTTAGAGGTGCTCTTCTAGAGAATGCCATTTTCAAAGATGCCGATCTTAAAGGTAGTTTATATAACGAAAATACTAAATTTCCAGAAGATTTTAATCCCGATAGTTATCGAATGTATCGCATTTCAGCCGATGCCAATCTTAGAGATGCCAATCTTAGAGATACCAACCTTAGTGATGCAAATCTCAATGGCGCGGATTTAACTAATGCAGATCTGAGAAATGCAGACCTTAGAGGTGTAGATTTAAAAGATGCTAAACTAGCTGGTGCCAATCTTAGAGCAGCAGATCTCAGAGATGCTAAACTAGCTGGTGCCCAACTCAAGGGTTGCTTATACAACGAAAAAACTAAGTTTTCTCAGAATTTTACACCAGGGAATCATCAGATGTACCTGATTTCTCCCAACGCAAACCTTCAAGATGCCGACTTAGCTTATGCCCATCTGAGCGGTGCCCAGTTAACGATTGCTAATCTTAGAGATACTATTTTGACTCGTGCCAATCTTAGAGGCTCCAACCTTAGCGATGCAGATCTCAGAGGCGCAAACTTGACTAGTGCCAATCTTAGAGGTACAAATCTGATTCGCGCAGATCTCAGAGGGGCATTTCTTAAAGGTTGTTTGTACGACGAGAAAACGAAATTTCCTCAAAATTTCTCTATTAATAGCTTCAAAACTTATTTAATTGCCACCAATGCTAATCTTGAGGATGCTAATCTTAGGTATGCTAATCTCAGAGATGCCGATCTAAGTAGTGCAAATTTAACCAATGCAAAACTTAATAGTTCTGACCTCAGAAATGCAAACCTCAGCAATGCTAATCTTGATGGTAGCAATATAAAAAATGCTAATCTTAGCGGTACCAACTTAACTAATGCCCAAAATTTGACCCCCGAACAAGTTAAATCAGCCGCTAATTGGGATAAGGCGATATACAATGAAGAATTTATGGTAGTTCTAGATTTACCGTTAGAGGAATAAAATAATATTGCTATCAGATATCCTCAACCCCCTTGGAAGAGAAACTAGGAGGGTGAGCGAGGTGCATACAGATAATATCCGTGGGGAGTATCCCCCACGGCAAACAATAGTCAAAACGGTATTAATGCTGTAGTTAAAATTTTTATTTTTTTAGTTTACATCTGTGATTCATAATTTATAATAATTAACTCTCTTTTGGTCATTACTGGCTATGAATTGGAATAAACTTTTACAGCCTGATTTAATTTTAGAAGGTTCTATATTAAACCTGACACCAGAAATTATTCAGCAATATGAACTCCAAGGATTGGTATTGGATGTTGATGAAACTCTAGTTCCTGTAACCATAGGCTTTGCTTCTAGTGAATTACTTGAGTGGGTTAATCAAATTCGCCCTTTAGTCAAACTTTGGTTGGTAAGTAACAACATTAGCGAAAACCGAATTGGCTCCATCGCTCGTTCTCTTAATTTACCTTACTATCTCGGTGCCGCAAAACCGTCGCGACGCAAGATTAGACAAGCACTCCAACAAATGGACTTACCTGCAGCGAAAGTTGCCATGGTTGGCGATCGCCTTTTTACCGATATTATCGCTGGGAATCGTTTAGGTATGTTTTCTATCTTAGTTGAACCAATTGTTCATCCTAATACCGCTATGCGTTTTCACCCAATACGCAACTTTGAAGTTCTGATTTCGGAAATATTAGGAGCCTCTATCACACCTAAAAAACGTAGAGTCAAAAATCTTGACAAAACTTCAGGATAAAAAACATAAAAAAATAATTAAGAAACAAAAGTAACCAATCTAAAGGTGTAATTATAAATATATATAAATCGGAGTCAGTCAAATAAAGACTCTGTTCATAATAGATAATGTTTTATTGTAAAGCGTCAACCTTCAGTATAAAGAAGGGTTGACGCTTTACGATTTAAGTTATTTGTTGCAAGATTAATCTTCTGGTTTAAGACGGGAAAGAATGCGAACTACCGCAAGCCGGAGAACTAGGATCGCCACAAGGGCTTTTAATAGTTATTAATGGCTAAAAATTAGTAACAAATAACTGACAATTAATCAAAAATGAATGAAATAATTGTTGTTAAAATTGGCACTTCTAGTTTAACTCGTCCCGAAAGCGGACAATTAGCAATTTCTACAATTGCGAGTTTGGCTGAAACCCTTTGTAATTTGATTCGTAATGGTTATCAAGTAATTTTAGTTTCTTCTGGTGCTGTAGGTGTAGGCTGTGGGCGACTAGGTTTAAACGAACGTCCTAAAACAATTAGTACAAAACAAGCTGTTGCAGCAGTTGGGCAAGGAAGGTTAATGCGAGTTTATGATGATTTCTTTACCAGCCTGCAACAGCCAATAGCTCAAGTTTTGCTTACTCGCAACGACTTAGTGCAGCGTAGCAGCTATCTTAATGTTTACAATACTTTTGTGGAATTACTAAAACTGGGTGTAATTCCAGTAGTCAACGAAAACGATACTGTAGCGGTAGAAGAACTCAAGTTTGGCGATAACGATACCCTTTCGGCTTTAGTTGCTAGTTTAGTAGAGGCAGATTGGTTATTTTTACTTACAGATGTAGATCGACTTTATTCAGCCGATCCTCGCTCAGTACCAGATGCTAAACCCATAACTTTAGTCACCAACATTGAAGAATTGACTAAATCACTCTTAGCAACAGGTACCTCTGGTTCTCAATGGGGTACGGGTGGTATGGCAACAAAAATTTCGGCTGCAAGAATTGCTACCGCTGGAGGAGTAAGAGCAGTAATTACCTCAGGTAAAACCCCCAATGATATAGAAAAAATATTACAAGGTAAATCTATCGGTACTCAGTTTGAACCACAACCAGAACCTACTTCCGCTCGCAAAAGGTGGATAGCATACGGATTAGTTCCAGAAGGTAAATTATATTTGGATGCAGGTGCGGTAAAAGCAATTTCTGGTGGGGGAAAATCACTCTTACCTGCTGGGATTACAGCAATAGAAGGAGAATTTCACCCTAACGTTGCCGTACAATTATGCGTTGAACGCACGAGTAAAGAAATTGCACGAGGAATAGTTAATTACAGTAGTAGCGAACTAGAAAAAATACGGGGACGACGTTCGAGTGAAATCCCAGAAATTTTAGGTTATGAAGGTGTAGAAACTGTCGTACATCGAGATAATTTAGTGTTGATTTAACCGAACAATTTCTTATAAGACTGATAAATATTAAGTCTATATGGGAACATCAATAAGACATTTATTGATGCCTTCTGAAGTAAGTAGTGAACCCAATTTTAGATTTTGTAGAAAGTTGGCGGTTGTTTGTTCTTTTTGACAAATTTTTCCACAGGGATTGCATGCATAGTTGGTGGACGCGATCGCGTTTCGATTTAGTATTAGTTATGGATGGTGAGTTATTAACTTCCAACTATTAAAGCGCTTCTGGTGGAGCAAAGTCTGAACCAATAGTAATACCCCCATTGCTAGACTTAATGCCTGGTTTTGCGCCGTTGTCTTTGTGCTTAAATGACTCGGAAACTTGTGAAGCAGGAGTTACTTCATTATTATTTATTGGTTTCTCGGCGTTGGTTTGTTGAGAAACTAGAGATAATCCTCCTACTGCACCAGCTACAAGCGCTGTATAACCGACATACAAATGCATTGGGCTTACATCTAATCCTAGTTTTGGAGTTTTACTATCCGACTGAAACAATGAAGGAACAAGAGATTCTTTTGTTTCTGGTGCTGGTAGAGATGCAGCTAAAACAGTACCATTAAATCCTAAAGCATTACCCATCACGCGAATAAAACCGCGAACATAAACATCTGCTGGCAAGGATTCCATGTCACCTCTTTCTACTGCTTCCATTTGATGTACCGGAATATGAGTATACATCTGTAGGTCGCTCATACAAAGCCCTCGCGATTCTCTACCTTGTTTTAATTGTTGCCCAATTTCGCGAAACCTTTCTAGACGTTGTTCAACCCTGGCTTGTTTGGCGATTTCTGCTTTAGAAGGTTTTCTAGACTTAAGCCATTTGAAAGGATTACTTGTATTTGCACTATCTTGTTGATTTACTGCTTGGGAAGTTGTCTGCGTCAGTGCTGCTTGCTCAGATAAAACTTCTTCCTCTACACTATTAGTAGTTGGAGATGCTTTGACAATCGTTAAGCATTCAGATAATTCATGACTCGATTTATCGGATGGTGATTCAGTCTTCTCTTCAACTTCTGGGGTAGTACCCGCAACTGCCTGATTGTGCAATGAAAGCTGACGAAAAGCTACACCAATAGCTTCTCTACCAACCGCTTTAAATAACATCTTTGCTTGTTCGGATGAAGAACCCAACAACTTTTGTATTGTCGCCAAAGCACGACGATAAACTTTACTATTGTGCAATTCTGCTTCTATTTCACTTAATAGCGATCGCAATTCATCTTGAGAAATTTCAATAGAAGGTTGTCCAGGAATTGATAACGAGTACATAGATGTCATAACCATAATTACAAGTGTGAATCAAGGGCACTTGGGCAAGAACGTAATTTTACCTGTGTAATTTCTTCACAGCTTTCTTGACTTTTCCGGATTGTTGCGTATTAACCCTATATGCTTTTCTCAAAAAAAATAATCATCTCAGAATGCAGGGGGTTATTACTGGTATCCGTAACTTATAACCCAGATTTTACAAGTATTTTTTGTTGCGGATTTCTACTAAATCACTCTATTTACTAGAATTTAAAAGAATTCATATCTCTTTAACTATTTTAAAAAAGTGTAATTTATATCTTTTTATATACTGAAAAAATCGGGAACGCGTTGATTAAAATTTTTGATTATTAATTTATGCTAAGCATTTAAATAAAATCATAATTTCAATTGTGTATTGAATAAAATTACTTTATATTATATGAAAGTATAACTTTGGAGAGATGACAAATTATTACAAAATATAAATTTAGTTTGATTGTCATTTCCAGGAATTGAATCAAGGATTCCCATAGTAATTTTTTTAAAAGAAAAAAATTATTCTGGGTACCCGTTAAATATATATTCAGAAATATTAAAAGAATATGTACTTTTAAATTGTTAAGAAGATTAACTAAATTTATTTACTGACAATAGCAAAAATGATATCTACCATTAGTAGCGATCTATAATTTTACGTATCAAGCATTACATTATACTTTATAGGATGAAACAATTTGTAAATGTAATGCAGCGGATAAAATTTTTGTAAGTAACTATAACTAAATAGGAAAATAAATTTTTGTTTTTTCTGACTAAAGATAAAGATTTATTCTCAGTGAGTATTGTAGTACAAAAGTTCATGTTATTGTATCAACCCTAGGATACTTAAGAATCACAGTTATTCTAAGTGTTTAATGTCCTCTCACGGACATGTAGAGGTAAGCAGATGAAGATAAAGTCTTTGAGATTCCGACATAACCGTGACTGAATATATAAATATATTTTTGATACAGCATACTTTTTTAAGTAGTCTTGCAATAAAAATGTATCATCAAAAAATAAATTTCCATTATTTTGACTAAAAAGTTGTATAAAATACATCTTTTTCAGTTATTTCTCTATTGAATATAAGACATTAAAAACTACAGGGAGACGACAGTGGAGCTGTTAAACGAACAACAAGGGGAGCAACTTAAGCAGATAACTCAAAAATTACGGCAAGTACGAGAACAAAAAGCTATACAACTAGAGCAAGTAGCAGCTAAAATACTTGTCCGACCTGTTTTTTTAAATGCTTTAGAAGAAGGAAGATTTGAGGATTTACCCGAACCCGTCTACATTCAAGGATTTATCCGGCGTTATGCAGATGCTTTAGGGCTTGATGGTACAGCTTTAAGTCAAGAATTTGGGGATATTGCTTGTCCTACACCAATACCGCAGGAAAATAGTAATTTAAGCAATCAAGCAAATATATATATACCTTTAGCTGTACCTTACATTTTGTTAATAGTTGGTGCTTCTTTAGGATTATTTTACTTACTTGCTCCTAAAGGGGCTGAGCAAACTGTGAGTCAAAATCAAAATTCATCAAACGTTTCGGAACAAAAAACTCAACCGAAACCGAAAGCTTCATCGCAAGCAGTAGCATCAAAACCAAAAGCAACACCAAAAGCAACACCAAAAGCAACACCAACACCAAAACCAAAACCAATTGAGGGTGTAAAAGTTAGTTTAGATTTAAAAGATGAATCGTGGGTAAGAGTAATAACCGACAATAAAAAAGTATTTGAAGGAACTTTACAAAAAGGAGATAAAAAAAGCTTTGCCGCGAAAGAAAAATTAACTATACGTTCCGGTAATGCAGGTGCAGTAATTGTTTCGGTTAATCAAAACAAACCCGTTCCCTTGGGTTCTCCAAATGATGTCAAGACGGTTACTTATACACCTGAAACCATTGACTAGAGTCATTGAGGTATTGTTGGGGAGGAAAAAAAGGAGGATCCAAATTTTTACACCCCTACATACCTTTCATTTTTTCAATTATTATTAATAATTCTGAAACTCTTAACTCCTAACTCCTAACTCTTAACTTCTAACTCTTAACTCCTAACTCCTAACTCTTAACTGATTAAACTTGGTGTACGTAAATGCCAATCTGTAGCTTTTTCATAGGCATAGGCGACTTGAAATAGTTGATCTTCTCGGAGTAATTTACCAATTAATTGCAGTCCAATTGGTATTCCATCTGAGTTGAAACCACAAGGAACATTTATACCAGGTAAACCTGCTAGGTTAACGGGAATTGTCATTAAGTCAGTTAAGTACATGCTAAGGGGATCGGAAGTTTTTTCTCCTGCTTTAAATGCAGCAATTGGAGCTGTAGGGCAAGCTAATACATCAACTTGTGTAAAAGCTTTTTCAAAGTCTTCTTTGATTAATGTACGAACTTTTTGAGCTTTAAGATAGTAAGCATCATAATAACCTGCACTCAGGGTGTAAGTTCCAATCATAATGCGGCGTTTTACTTCTGCACCGAAACCTGTAGAACGGGTGCGAGTATACATCGATAAAAGGTCATCAGCTTCTTCTACCCGATAACCATATTTAACGCCATCGTAACGAGCTAAGTTTGCTGATGCTTCCGATGGAGCAATTATATAGTAACTGGGTAAACCATACCGGAAGCGAGGACAGGAAATAATGTGAATTTCTGCGCCTAATTCTTGTAAAGTATCTATGGCTTTAGTGACTGCTGCTTCTACTTCGGAGTCTAAACCTTCACCAAATGTCTCCTTGATAATACCGATTCGCATTTTGCCTCTAGGTTTTAAATCTGGTTTTAAGCCATCGGTATAATTAGGTATGGAAACTTTTAAACTGGTGGAATCTTTGGGGTCATGTCCAGCAATTTCACCTAAAAGTATGGCTGCATCTTCT
This sequence comes from Cyanobacteria bacterium P01_D01_bin.50, assembly GCA_039200565.1. GTDB lineage: Bacteria > Cyanobacteriota > Cyanobacteriia > Cyanobacteriales > Nostocaceae > Rivularia. The sequence goes on from JBCCSG010000053.1 coordinate 14,932, forward strand.
ACAGTGCGGGAAAATGGTCCAATTTGGTCCAAAGAGGAAGCAAAGGCTACTAAACCGTAACGGGAAACTAGTCCGTAAGTTGGTTTCATTCCTACTACACCGCAGAAAGATGCAGGTAAACGAATTGAACCACCTGTATCGGAACCTAGAGAGACAGTGCATTCTTGAGCCGCTACCGCTGCTGCCGAGCCACCAGAAGAGCCACCAGGAACCCGCGATAAATCCCATGGATTATAGGTAACATTATAGGCAGAAGTTTCGCAGGAACTACCCATTGCGAATTCATCTAAGTTGGTTTTTCCTACCATGACAGCGCCAGCCGAGGCAAGCTTTTGCGTTACGGTAGATTCGTAAGGCGGTATAAAATTTTCGAGGAATTTAGAGGCGCAGGTAGTGCGGATTCCTTTAGTACACATATTGTCTTTAATACCAATGGGGATACCGGCGAGTAAACCAATTTCTTCTCCTGCGGCGATTTTGGCATCCACTTTTCGCGCTTTCCTTAAGGCTTCCTCTTGGGTTATTTGCAAGAAACTATGAACTTTCGGTTCCAATTTTTCGATGCGATCCAAAGCTTCTTGGGCGATTTCAACCGCAGAACGTTCTTTCTTTATTAATTGATTATGTAATTCGCGTATGGATGCCATGCATTACTACTCCCAAAATACTAACTGACTCAAATGTTTGATTTTAGTACATCTTGTTTAATACTGCTAATTATGATTTGGGAAATAGAAAATAGGGAATAGGGAATAGGGAATGGGGAATGGGGAATGGGGAATAGGAAGATTCTTGATGTCAAGGGCTCCCTGCCAAATTTTTTCTCCTAAAAAAATTCTCATGGGTACCCGTCACTGGTGATAAAATAAGCTCTCGCTACTTGGCTAGTGAGTAATTGAGAATAGTGATTTTATGAGTGTTAATTGCTGCTTTCATCAAAAAAAATTATCAATTTATGCAACGATATTTTACAGCAAATTAAAATATATAGATTAAGTAGGTCAGTGTTGAAAATAGTAATTAGGACAAGGGAATAGTGATGGGGTGAGTAGTGAGTAGGAAAAAGGATTTGCAGCCTGTTTACATTCTGCAATATCGTTGGGTTTATTGGGCCGATTTACTTAAACTAACTTTACTCATTCTCTGGGGTGGGAATTATGGTCAAAATCGTATCTAGAAAAGCTCTAAAGACTCAGAATGTATATGATATCGGATTGGAAGGTAACCATAATTTTGTCATTAAAAATGGTTTGATTGCTTCCAACTGTTTCAATAAATCTCACTCTACAGCCTACGGGTATGTAACATATCAAACTGCGTACTTGAAAGCAAATTATCCATTAGAATATATGGCGGCGCTGTTGACAGCCAACAGTGGAGATAAAGATAAGGTGCAAAAATATATTGCAGCCTGTCTGAATATGAAAGAGCAAATTCAAATAGAATCGCCTGATATCAACTCATCAGAAGTAGATTTTACACCCGTAGACGGGAAAATTTTATTTGGTTTATCAGCAGTACGCAATGTGGGAGAAAGCGCAAGAAACTGCATATTGGAAGCAAGAGAAGAAGGTAAATTTACATCTCTGGCGGATTTTTGCGATCGTGTTGATTTAGGTACGGTAAATCGTCGAACTTTACAGTCATTGATTAACTGTGGAGCCTTTGACAGAATTGAGGATAATCGCAATCAGTTAATTCAAGATTTGGAGTTAGTATACGATTGGGCGCAGTCTCGCGCTAGGGATAGAGCAAGCGGGCAAGGAAATCTATTTGATTTATTGGGTGGTGCTTGGAGTGGCGATACAGGCACAAATAACATGACAATTAATAAAGTATTAAGCCCTCCTAAAGCTAAAGAAGTCCCAGATTTACCCCCTCAAGAAAAGCTGCGACTGGAAAAAGAACTTTTGGGTTTTTATGTATCAGATCATCCGCTGAAATCGATACGTAAATCAACGGAACTTCTTTCTCCGATAAATATGACGCAGCTCAAATTTCAGAGAGAAGAAGCAATGGTTTGTGTAGTTGTCATGCTTAATAACGTTAAAAAAGTGATCACTAAAAAAGGCGATCCAATGGCAATATTACAAATAGAAGATTTAACTACAACAGGGGAAGCTGTGGTTTTTCCCAAAACTTACGAACGAATTAACTCGATTTTGCAAGTAGATGCAAAATTAATTATTTGGGGAAAAGTTGATAAAAAAGATGACCAATCTCAATTAATAGTTGATGATGCAGAACCAGTAGAAAATGTAGAATTAGTATTGATTGAAATGACTCCTCAACAAGCAACTACCATTGAAGAACATCATCGTCTGAGAACAATTTTAAAAGATTTAAAAGAAAAATCTGGGGAAAAAGAAAAAGGAAAAATACCTGTTATCGGTATTATTCAAGGTGAAAATTCTCGTAAACATGTTCGTTTTGGAAGACAATACTGGGTGCAAGATTCAACTACTGCGATTATGGCTTTGCATAATGGCAGATTCTTTGCTCGCGTTCAACCGCTGACAATGAAAAGTTAGGAGTTAGTTGTTAGGAGTTAGGAGTTAGGAGTTAGTTGTTAGGAGTTAGGAGTTAGGAGTTAGGAGTTATAACCTATAATCTTTAACCTATAAGCTTTAACCTATAAGTTTGTTCTAATTTGCAATTCTTAAATCGTCAACAGTAGATTACCCTATCACTGCTAAGGATTCATCTCTTTTTTCATTGCTTTTGCTGATGAAATCTTTCTTTTAACGATGATATCTTTTGATGCCATGACGTTTCTAGCAGCAAGCAGGGTGAGGAGTAAAAACTTGGTGACGCTTGAGGGGTTAGATCAGTTTGTTTCATACTGCAAAATGATTCAACCTCAAAGTCCAGAAGAGATAAAAAGATTTTTCGAGGGTGTAATAGGATTTCCTTACGACAAGGAACTTCTATTACAAGCTTATTTGTATTTGAATATCCAAAACTTTTTTCCTAGTTGTTCTGATTTGTTGTTGTTTGAAAAGTCTCCAATTGGTGATTATACTGATTTAGGTAAGTGCGATTTTGTCTATTTAACTTATGATAAAAAGCTGTTTTTAATCGAGACTAAATTTATTGACACAACAGCATCTGGAGCAACAGAAAGGAAAAGAAGAAATAAGCATCGAAATAAAGTCTTTGAGCAGGTAAGAACTTTAAGAAAGAGGTTTAGTCAATATTGGAATATTCAGGTGGGAGAATTGGAATGCGGTGTTTTTACAACAGATTCTGAAATTGATTGGCGGGGAAATGATGTGAATGTGGCAACAAAATCAATCTCTATACGCAAATTAGAAGAATGGAGAGTTGCCAAAAATACACAAAATCAAACTTGAACTTACCTATTTTGTTCAAATAGGGTTTTTTTTGTAGTACATGTGTTTTGCAAAAGCACTTAATTTATTTAATTTTGTTAAAAGTAAAAGGTCGCGTTATACGAAATTGGAATCTATTTCACAATTGATACAAATAATCGTTATAAAAATTGAAGTAAAATTCACGTTTATGTTTATTAAAGCTATGCTGTTGTAAATGGAGTTTGGCAATTCTTCGAGGATTGTTCAAAGGTTTACAATTGCCATAAAAAAGTGGGCTGGCGGACGTAACCATTTAAAAGCGCATTGAGAGGTCCATTTTTTTATCTCCGCAGGAGTGGGTTAATCATCCGTGTAAAACGGAGACTAAAAACCCGTTATTAAAATGCCTATGCTTATTCGGAGGTCAATTTCGTTCGTGTTAAAGACACTTTTGGTAATTACCATTGGTTTCTTACCGTCCCTATTTTCCCTGTGGTTAATGCGTAAAAACAGGGCTAGAACGCGCATGCTTCTGCGACGGGCTGCGGTTAGAAGCTTTCCCAGACAGCCAAGAATCGATAATTACAATTATAGAATAGATAATCCCGATAGGTACTATTTAGAAGGAGTTGGTTATCTTGTCGGCGATATTAGCTGTCAATATAATGCTCGTTCCGGTTATCTAAGATGTGCGGTTAATCCAAATGGTCCATGTGATAGTTGCCGTTTTTACGAAGCTCGGGAGGAAAGTACTTGCATAAAATATCACGTTTAAAGCTTGAATTTATGCTTCATAATTCATACTTAGTAATCCATCATTTCTAATTATTTAGATGTCTGCAATCTGGACACAGGAACAAATTGTGGCACTCGCACCAGATGCAAGTTCAGCCGAAAATCGTAAAGTTTTCGCTACTTCCGGTAAGTGGTCATCATTGGGTTACAACGAAAAAGCAGTTTGGGGTGAAGCTCAAGGAAGTGGTAAAAACCCCTATCAAACCCAAATCGATTTGAGTGAACCTGCTTTTAAATGCAGTTGTCCCAGTCAAAAAATACCGTGTAAACACGGTATTGATTTGTTTCTTTTATCGGTAAATGAGCAAAAATTATTTACCCAAAAAATTCCGCCATCATCGGTTAGTGATTGGCTTAAAACCCGCAGTCAAAGAAAAGCTAAAAACAAAGAAAAAGTAAATAGTGAACCCAAATTCAGATACACAAGCCAAACGTGCAGCCAAGCGTTTAAACAAAGTAACTGTGGGAATGCAGGATTTAGAGGTATGGATGCGGGATTTAGTCAGTAATGGGTTAGCAGCAGCACAAGAGCAACCTTACAGCTTTTGGGATGATGCAGCAGCGCGGTTAGTAGACGCACAAGCGCCAGGGGTAGCTCGTTTGGTGAAGCAAATGGGGAGTATTTGTCATTCAGGTGCTCAATGGCAAGAAAGATTATTATCACAATTAGGGCGTGTATATCTTTTAGTCGAAGCTTTTAAGCGTTTGGAAACTTTACCTATTGGGCTACAAGCAGACATTCGTACTCAAATTGGTTTTTCCCAAAATCAACAAGAATTATTAACGCAAGAAGGAGTCGAAGATTCTTGGTTAATTTTAGGGCAAAGTTTAGTAGAAGAAGACCGTTTGAAAGTACAACGTAATTGGCTCTGGGGTAAACAAACGCAACAAAAAGCATTAATTCTTAACTTCGCTCATGGTAGTCAGCTATTAGATATGAGTTTTATTCCTGGAAGCTACATAGATGGGGAATTAGTATTTTTTGAGAGTGCTTATCCTTTACGAGCAATATTTAAAAATCGTCAAGATGCTCTAAATCCGGTGGATGTCATGGCGGGATATAGTAATATCTCAAATATGATAAAGGAATATTCCCAAGCCCTTGCCAAAAACCCTTGGATAGAAAAATTTCCCGCAGCACTGTGTAAAGTAATTCCGATCAAAAAACAAGATAAATGGTTTGTGCGCGATGAAGAAAAACGTTTACTTCCGTTAAAATCTAGATTCAGCAAAAATTGGCTGTTACTAGCACTCAGTGGCGGATATTCCCTCGATGTATTCGGTGAATGGGATGGAGAATTCTTTTTACCTTTGAGTGTATGGGTAGAAAATAGGTTTGTTGTTTGTTAGGAGTGAGTGGTGAGTGGTGAGTGGTGAGTGGTGAGTGGTGAGGAGTTAGAAGTTAATTTCTCTTTATTATGCCCTGCGTGGTAATGATGTATGAGAGGCAGAGCCTATCAAAAAGCATTTTAAGGCGCAATTTTAGAATGATAAAATTCAAAAAATTATGAATTAATAATTATAAATGAATATTTGGCAAGATTTAGTAAAAACGGCGGTAGTCGGTACTCAAAGAAAAGATTTGAAAATCTTAGAACAAGATAATCAATTAGGTGAAGTTTTGAGTTGTCTCGGTAGTAATGATAAAGAAGGAAGTTTACTTCGTGCTGCGGTCGTGATTTCTCTTTATCAAAAAGCTGGAAAATTAACTACAATTGACAATCAAACTAACTTAGAAACTTGTAAATTAGATGATTTACCATATTGTAATCAAAAGTCAGAAAAACATTTGGAAATAATATTAAATGGGGAATACAGTGAGATTTTACCGGAGTGGTTAAGAATTACAGCGGAAGTTGGTAAAGTTGTTTCACCGAGGTATTTACCCGATTTATTGGCGTTAGGAAAACGACAGCATAATTTACGAAAAGATATTTTACCAGTTTTGGGAAATCGAGGTATTTGGTTAGCGGCACAAAACCCAGAATGGAATTATTTTATTACTGACAATAGAGAAAAAATTTGGAAAAATGGAAGTTTAGAAGAAAGAAAAACAATTTTAGAACAATTGCGTCAATCGGAACCAGAAAAAGGGCGCAGGCAGTTACAAAATATTTGGAGAAAAGAAAGAGCCCAAGAAAGGGCAAGTTTATTATCAATACTAAAATTTGGATTGAGCATTGATGATGAGCTATTTTTAGAAGATACACTCGAAGATAGAAGCAAACAGGTGCGAGATGTAGCTGCGCGATTGCTCGCGCAAATCCCTGAATCAAAACTTGTCCAAAGGATGATAGAAAGAGTTCTTCCTTTACTTAATTTGGATAAAAACGCTATAGAAGTTATATTACCTAAAAAATGTACCTTGGAAATGACTCAAGACGGTATTGATGAATCAATATATATACCTTCTTTGGGAGAAAAAGCGAGTTTACTATTACAAATGCTTGCTTCTGTACCGCCGAGTTTATGGAGCGATCGTTGGAGCAAAACTCCTGGGGAATTAATTAAACTTGTGAAAAATAGTAAATGGGAAAGATTATTTTTAGAAGCTTGGGTAACAGCGACGATTAAAAGTCAAGATGTAGCATGGGCTGAAGCTTTATTGGAAGTTTCTACAAGGTTATATAAAAAATTGAGTAATGTTGATGAGTTGGTTCAAAAATTGTTTGAAGTTTTGCCTTATCCTCAAATTCAAACTTTAATTTTAGATGTTTTAGAGCAGTTCCCCGACATGCCTTTTAATAGTGGTAATCCTGCTTTTCCATTATTGATTCATACCCCACACATATGGAATGAAAAAATTAGTCAGGCTGTAATATCAAGTATAAAAAGTTATGTTGAAAGCAATCATCAAGTTAATAATTGGACGTTTGGTTCGGCTTTGGCAAAATTTTCTCTACAAATAGCACCTTCTATTTACCCACATGCTGCTGATATTCTAACTTTTGAAATATCGGATAATATTCATGAATCTGTAGTTAGCGCTATTGATAAATTTTTAATAACATTACAGTTTAGGTTTGAGATGAAAGAAACTTTAAATAGTTAGCAATTAAGTAGAACGGTGTTGAAAATAGTAATTGGAAATAGTGAATAGTGAATAGTGATTAGGAAAAAGGCTTTTAACTAAATTTACCCAACTATATTACAGAATGTACACTTGCTCCAAAACCTTGTTACTACTCACTATTTACTCTCTTGAAAAGTTGCTCCACTTGGGGAAACCCCAAGACCGCACTTTATGTCCTAACGGACACGCTCCGCGAACGCTATTTACTACTCACTTTCCCCAATTACTATTTTCAACGCCAACCTACTTATAAAACAAAAATGTTATTGAAAAATATAGAGGAAATATGACAGAGGAAAATAAAACCCCAGAGGCGGAGAAGGAGCAGAGAAAAAAGGAGACTAATTTACTCCGGGAACATGCTGAACAGCAGTATGCTGAGGAATTGGAGGAATTAAGGAAGCTGGATAAGCGTCAATGTCCACCTAATTGGAAATTATCACCTTGGGCTGTGATGACTTATTTAATGGGTGGTAAGTTAGATAATGATTTTGAGGTGTCGCCAAAGTATATCGGCGATCGCAGAATCATTGAAATTGCGATCGCGACTTTGACGACTGATAGGGGTTTGTTATTGATTGGGGTACCAGGTACGGCAAAATCTTGGGTTTCGGAGCATTTAGCGGCAGCAATTTCGGGGGATTCTAAGTTACTAATTCAAGGTACTGCGGGAACCAGTGAGGAAGCAATTCGGTATGGTTGGAATTACGCTAAATTATTAGCTGATGGCCCTTCAATGGGGGCTTTAGTTGCAAGCCCGTTGATGCGAGCCATGGAAGATGGAAAGGTTGCACGAGTGGAAGAATTAACCCGAATTCCAGCAGACGTACAAGATACATTAATTACTATTCTTTCCGAGAAAACACTGCCAATTCCCGAATTAGGTGAGGAGGTACAAGCGAATAAAGGTTTTAGTGTAATTGCAACTGCGAATGATAGAGATAAGGGAGTAAACGATCTATCTAGTGCTTTAAAAAGACGTTTTAATACAGTAGTTTTACCTTTACCAAAGACAGTAGAAGAAGAAATTGAAATCGTACAAAGACGAGTGGAAAGTTTGGGAAGGGCGTTAGAATTACCAGCAGAAGCGCCAGCATTGGAAGAAATAAGAAGAATCGTTACGGTGTTTAGAGAATTGCGAAGTGGAGTGACAGAAGATGGGAAAACTAAGATTAAATCCCCTACAAGTACATTGAGTACAGCCGAAGCAATTTCTGTAGTTAATAGTGGAATGGCATTAGCAGCGCATTTTGGCGACGGTAATTTGAGCGCTTCAGATGTTGCGTCGGGAATTATTGGCGCGGTAATTAAAGATCCAGTACAAGATAAAGTTGTGTGGAGAGAATATTTAGAAACCGTAGTCAAAGAAAGGGATGATTGGAAAGATTTATATCGAGTTTGTAGAGAAATAAGTTAAAAATTTTCGGTTGTGTTACGGCTTGAGAAATTTTGCTTGGAGGTTATTAATTAAATCATGCTGTAACGCACCATTATATATTGTTTTTTCGGGTGTGTTACGGCTTGAAAAATTTTACTTTGAGGTTATTAATTAAATCATGCCGTAACGCACCATTGGATATTCGTAATTATATATATTTTTGAAACGCAGAGGAACACAAAGGTAAACGCTGAGGTACGCAGAGTTTTTCACTCATCTTTTAAAATAATTATCAAAGCAAGCAGAAAATAAATCTATGAATCCCGAAACAGAAAAGCTCCTTGGTATTCTCGAATTTTACAATCAGGGTAGGATGTTGGTTGTGGTTACGATATCGGTTGTAAGTAGGTTGGCATTGAAAATAATGATTGGGATAAGGCAATAGGCTGTCTTGCTGTCATACAATAGGAATAAGGGTTTGAGGGTAATTTACCCTGCGCTGTAATACCGCTTGGTTTATTTGTGCCGAATTACTTACTTCAACGGGTGATTGGATTGGATTTGAGTATAGGGGTGAATTTAGTTATCGTCTCTAGTAGTGGCACAAAATACACCAGTTAATCAGTTGAGTAGAGCAATAGTATGATTAAATCAACCAATTAAAAAACCCAACATCTCTACAAAATGTTGAGTTATAAATCTAGTTAAAAAATTGAAAATTACCGTCTAGCCGCTGCGAAAAAACGCTGTTTAACTAAATACTCAAGTTGATACAAATAAGCTGCAACAATAATTTGCAAAATTGTAAAACGAACTGAAGGTAAAGAAAAATTACATCTGGATAAGTTTTCATCCAAAATAGTTAGCAAAGTGGATGAATAAGGAGATATAAAAAAGACTCCTAATAGATAAAATGTAAACAAAGATGATAATACATTAACAGTCCAACCATAAATCCCTTCCCACCAGCTAACAAGACTGGGAAACCATCCCGTTTGTACTTGATCTTCAGGAATTCTGCTCTCTGGAAAAAACATATCTAGGAAAGTATGTAGCCAATTATGTAAAAAGGCGATCGCCACTATCGGGAATAAGAAAAGTAAAAACACAATTGCTCCCGATAACCAAGGTGCTAAATTCAGTAAATCTCCTATATTTTTGAGAAAATAATCCATTGCATAAGTAATGCCAATCATCAATAAGGTTAAAGCGACTGCATTAAACCAAGAGCGGAAATTAGGAAGCCAATATGGTAAACGCATTTTTCTATTGGGGTTGTTGAATAAGTTTTGAATTGATTAATTATTACTGACGAGAACCCATTAAAATTTTTTTTCTTCTAAAGAAATTCTTATGGGTGTCCGTCAGTAAACTAATGTATTGTACTACATTGAATTATATACGACAGCTTTTGTAGTGATGATTTATTAAGATTTTAAGTTTGATGAATAATTTTATACTTATTGATTTATCTATGATAGGAATTAGTTTCTATAAATTTCCAAGTTACCTGTTCTACAATAAATAGAATATAAATAAATATTCTGTATTGCTGTTGTTCAAAGAAAAAATTATTAAATTATGACTCAAACTACAACAAAAAACTTATACTCATTTGAAGAATATCTGACCTATGATGACGGTACTGATAATCGCTACGAACTTATTGATGGAAAACTGGAATTAATGAATCCACCAACTTTTAGACATCTACTAATCGCCAAATTTATCGAACAAAACTTTGATGCACAAATCAAACATCTCAACTTACCTTGGATGTGTTTTCGAGAAGCAGGAATTAGAACCGGATGGCGGAAATCTCGGTTATCTGATGTTTACGTTGTCACATCCGAACAAGTAATGGAATTCTTGGATGAATCTGCTGTTTGTCAGTCTCCACCTTTATTAGTTGTAGAAGTAGTTAGTCCTGAATCAGTAAAACGGGATTATCGTTATAAACGTTCTGAATATGCGGCTTTAGAAATACCTGAATATTGGATTGTAGACCCAATTGAATCAAAAGTCACGATATTATTGCTCGAAGAAGGTTTATACGAAGATACTGAATTTATAGGTACTCAACAAATTATTTATCCTACTTTTCCAGAATTAAATTTAACAGTAGAACAAGTATTAGCAGCAGGGAATATTGAACAAAAATAATAAAGATAATTTTTTTATCCTCACGCTTATAGAGTGAGGCTATCCAAACAAAGCCAGCCTTCGCTGACTAATTGATACGCATTTTTATTAGAAATAATATAAGTTATAAAAATATAGTTTACTGATATTTTAATTCTATTGCTTTTCTCTTGCTTTTTTCCTCTGCTTACGAGTGTGTCTCTGCGGTTTAATTATTATGACCATTTTTGAATTCAAAATGCCTTCATGTTTTCATTAAGAAGAAGGTTAATTTTGAATTTTGAATTGGAGCGAAGCGACTTGACTACCCACATATTTGGTATACGACATCACGGTCCCGGTTCCGCACGTAGCCTCTGCCAAGCTTTAGAACAACTACAACCCGACACCATCCTCATCGAAGGACCACCCGATGCTGAATCCTTGCTACCATTGGTCGCTTCACCTCAAATGCAGCCCCCCGTAGCATTACTAATTTACCTCCCAGATAACCCAAAAGAAAGCGTTTATTATCCCTTTGCCATATTCTCTCCAGAGTGGCAAGCTATACAATTTGGACTAAGTAATCATATCCCCGTGCGGTTTATGGATTTACCTTTAACTCATCGCATGGCAATGGGAGAAGAAGGGAAAAAGGAGATAAGTGGACAAGGAGATAAGGAAGAATTTTCTACCCCTTCTACCCATCCTTCTCAAGATCCTTTGGGTTTACTCGCAGAAGCAGCAGGTTACAGCGATCGCGAACGCTGGTGGGAACAGATGGTAGAAACACGAGGGAATAGTGTTGATTTATTTACTGCTATTCTGGAAGCAATGACTGCCGTGCGTGAAGAAATGCCCTCTTTGGAAAATCCTATAGAAGCCAAGCGCGAAGCCTATATGCGAAAAACCATCCGCGCAGCTCAAAAAGAAGGATTTGAACGTATCGCTGTGGTTTGTGGAGCTTGGCATGCTCCCGCACTTTCCCCGATGCCAGCAGTTAAGGAAGATACTGCTTTACTCAAAGGTTTACCTAAAAAAAAGGTGCAAGCAACTTGGATACCTTGGACTTACGGACGTTTATCTTATAGCAGTGGTTATGGTGCGGGTATAGAATCTCCGGGTTGGTACCATCATCTTTGGGAATGGGAAATGGGCATGGGGCATGGGGCATTGGAAAAACAAAAAGATAAAGAAGAAGAAATTTCTACCCCCTCTTCCCCACGCCACTTGCTACAACGGAGGGAGCCTCCGCAACGCAGTGGCTCCTCTCCCCCCTCCATCTCAATTTCTTGGATGACAAAAGTAGCACGCTTATTGCGCGAACAAGATTTAGATGCTTCTTCGGCGCATGTTATTGAAGCGGTGCGATTGGCTGAATCTTTGGCGGCTTTGCGAAATCATCCTTTACCTGGTTTAGCGGAGTTAAATGAAGCGACTCAAACGGTGATGTGTTTTGGTAGCGATTTACCGATGCAGTTAATTTTCGACAAGTTGATTGTTGGGGAAAGTTTAGGTAAGGTACCGGATGATACGCCGATGGTGCCATTACAGCAAGATTTAGTGCGATCGCAAAAGCGGTTGCGGATGCCACCGGAGCCTACAGAAAAGATTTACGATTTAGATTTACGCAAACAGAATGATTTAGCTCGTTCCCATTTACTCCATCGTCTCAATCTTTTGGATATTCCTTGGGGACAATTTCAACCAACTCGCGGAAAGAAGGGTACTTTTCACGAATTTTGGTTGGTACAATGGCATCCTGAATTTGCTGTAAATCTAATTGAAGCGGGAATTTGGGGTAATACGATTCATGATGCTGCAAATTCCAAAGCTTGTAGTGCTGCGGATACAACCGAAGAGTTACCGACGCTAACAAGTTTGTTAGATAAAGTGATTTTATCTGACTTACCCGATGCAGTGATTTACTTGATGTCGCGGTTGCAAAATGCTGCGGCTTTAACCAGCGATGTCAGCCATTTAATGAATGCATTACAGCCACTAGCTAAAGTGATGCGCTACGGTAACGTGCGTCAAACTGACACGGCTATGGTATCTCATGTTGTTGATGGTTTAGTAGCGCGAATCTGTATTGGTTTACCGGGTGCTTGTACTTCCTTGGATGATGATGCAGCAAAGGTGATGTATGAGAATTTAATCAAAGTGAATAACGCCATCGGTTTATTAGAAAACCAAGAACATATAACCTCTTGGCGACAAGTTTTATTACAGATTGCAGATAATTCTAACGTACATGGTTTAATTTCCGGACGTTGCTGTCGTTTATTGCTCGATGCGATCGTCTTAGATGGAACGGAAGTAGCACGTCGAATGGGGTTGGCTTTATCTAGTGCTACAGAAGCATCTCAAGCCGCTGCATGGGTAGAAGGATTTTTGAAAGGTAGTGGTTTATTGCTTTTACACGACGATCAACTTTGGCAGGTTTTAGATGATTGGATAACTCAATTACCTGAAGATTTCTTTGTTGCTTCCTTACCTTTATTACGTCGTACTTTTGCGACTTTTTCTGAACCTGAGCGACGACAAATGGGTGAAAGAGTGAAAAATGGAGTGGATGGAAAGGTTGCTGGTTTTAGCGATGATGAAGATGACATTAATCAAGCGAATGCGGTTTTAGTATTGCCGATTTTGAAGCAGCTTTTGGGAGTTGAATCATCGGTAAGATAAATCAGCAACCAAAACCCTAGCG
>JBCCSG010000054.1:0-28257 GCA_039200565.1 Cyanobacteria bacterium P01_D01_bin.50
GATAAAAAATACTTGAGTTCTGCCTAAAATTTTACCTTGATTGTTAACTAACTCTATAGGCATTCCTTTACGTAGTTCAGCTGCACGCTCTTTGGGTACTGAAATCTCGACTTGTAAGGGATTATTTTGGGTAATAGTAGTTAGTTGTGTGGAAGTATTAACAACATCGCCTTGCTTAACTATCAAATCCCCAATCCTACCAGCTATGGGAGCGGAAACTGTATAGTACTGAAGTTGGACTTGTTGTTGTTTGGTATTTGCTTGAGCTTGTTGCAATGCTTTTTCTGCTTGATTAATAGAAGCTTTTTGTGCTTGAATTTGGGCATCAATTGCATTTAGTCTAGCTTTTGCTGTAGCAAGTCTATTTACATTCTGCTGCTTGGTTTGTTGCGATACTGCTCCTTGTGCTGCCAAACGAGAAAATCTTTCATATTCCTGCTGATTAAAATTTACATCCGCAACATTAGACAACCTTTCTGCTTGCAAAGATTTAAGGGTGGCGATCGCATTTTGTAATTGAGATCTAGCCGCTTGTGCTGCTGCGTCAAGGCTATTAACTGCTGCTTGTTGAGATCTAGAATCGATCTGCATTATTGCATCACCAGATGCGACATTATCGCCCGACTTGACCAAAATCTTCGTGATTCTTCCTTGTGTTTGAGGCTGAAGAGTTACCGAGCGTCGTGATTCTAAACGAGCGATATATTCATCTCTATCTTCAATTATTCCAGATTCTACAGAGGTCAATTTAACTGGTATCTTTCGAGGTTGGGCGTTTTGCTCTGTTGCTTTTTCTTCTCCCTGCGTCATCATCTGCCAAGCTAAAACGCCGCCACCACTAAATAATAGTAAAGTAAGCAATAACCAAAGCCACCTTCGTTTCTTACGAGGTGGCTCGGGCAGTTTTAGTTCATTCTCGTTATCTATAGTTGCAGTTTCTGGCGGTAGAGATTTCATGATTAGCTACGGAATTACACAAAAGCAAAACAATCTATTAATGAAGCGTCTATTATATTCTCAAGTTTGATATTTTTACCCAGTTTTAGAAACGAGAAGAATATTTACTACTTCACAGATTACTTTTAAGTTCTCAGATTAGTTATTTTTTTATCAAGAATAAACAAATTAATTTGATTTGTAATTTAACTCATACAGATAGTATAAATCATCTAAATTACAATTAGGTTCGTATTTTTCCGCATTTTTATTTACTTCTATCTAATACAGATCGTTAATCTCAAATACTTGGTCTACCAAAAGGTTAATAATATTATTCTTTATAACACAGTTTTATGGATGTTTTTTTTAATTCTTGCATCAGATATTACTTTATGACTTCAGTCACAGAAAATAATATTTATCACCTGAAGATAGTTGTAAATAGTGTCAATTTATGATAGAGCAATTGTTATTCTATACTAAAAGTGCGTAAAGTAAGGCTTACCCGCTAGATTGAGATATTAGCTATAAAGTCGGTTTTTGAGAAAGATTTCAGGTTGAGATTAACTTTCATTATTATTCTACAGCAATAACAATCTGGAACAGTTTTTTAGTGACTCTTTTCCTAATCCCAATTTCTATGGTCACAGGTGATGCAATATTTCCCCATTCTTTTGGAGAATGGTTAAACGTGATTATTTTGGGAGTAATTTTAGTTGTTAACCAAGTTTTGTTAATTTATATTTTCAAATGGTTGTCGTCGAGCTTAGTAGCTACTGTTCTTTTGCTTAGTCCAATTCTGACTGCTATCTTCGCATGGCTTATTTTTTCGGAAGCTTTAAGCTTGTTTAACTGGCTAGCATTACTGATTATTTTAGTTGGAATATACATAACTACACTGAGTCAGAAGATAATAAAAACTTGATTGCTCTGTTTTTACTCTCAATATATAAAAAGTACTCGATAGAAATATTTTTGTCACAGTTGAGGTGTGGCATGTGACATTCAATAGATAATATGCTGAATTTAGACGCGTTTTCCCTAGTTTTTACCCAAATTTCAATCATCTTTTCGGTTATGTAAAGGTTTATGTTAAGAACTTATATTTCTGTCTGATCATATGTTTAAAAATTATGCGAACAAAGAAAAATTAATAAAACATGGCAAACAAAAATAAATTTTCCATAGCAATTCAGTCTCAAAAGTTTAATAAAATCAAAGTAGCTACTTTTGCAGAGATTTGGGAATGTAGTGAAACTGGAGAAAAATTCCTCCATAGTTGTGTCAAGTTTATGCCAGGTGATACTATCACTAAATTTGGCAGTAAAGCTAATGTGGAAAAACCTAATTATTTAACAGTCCAAATAGATGATAAAGAACATATTTTACTCGAACCAGAGTTTTTGCAATATATCAATCAGAGTTGCGTTCAAAATGTTTTTATTGACACTACAAACATGGTAATTACCTGTTTAAAAACAATTGAGGTTGGTGACGCAATGACATTCTTTTATCCATCAACAGAATGGTCTATGGCACAAGGATTTGATTGTTTTTGTGGAAGTGAAAACTGTCTGAAGAAAATTCAAGGAGCGGCACACTTGTCTCCAGCTATTCTCAAAAACTATAAGTTATCCAAACATATAAGAAAAAAACTGGAACTTAGTAATTAAAATGCGATTTTACTCAAAAAATTGAAAATAGAATAATTCATAGATAGCAAGTTACTAAGTAGATGGCAACTAAAAATCCAAGTGTGAGTCAGTTAACTACTGGTTCTACCTACAACGAACTTTTTAATCGAGAGATTATTGGTAGAGTAAAAACTTTTCAAGCCTCCCACCCCTAACAAAAAATCTACATGATGGCATGGGGTGATACTAGTCAGCCTATAGCACCAACAGTTGCCAAGAGATCATCCTTTTTGGTTTCATCCCAAAATTATAGTTACTCCTCATATATCTGCTGCTGGTATACCTAGTGAATTTACAGATCAAATTATTAATACTATTAATAATTTTAAAAGTGGTCAGCCATTGGAGAATCTAGTTGATTTAAATCGAGGCTATTGAACAATCAACTTTTGGCTAATAAGAAACACTTTCTAATAAATTTTTAATTTTTAAGCAATATTTAATTTGTTTGTAGTTTCCTAATAACAACTTTAGGGTAACAGTTGCCACAAAAGAATAATTAAAAGTCTTATTCTTGATAAACTAAATACCAAGGTGTAATCTGTCCATCATCTTGATGATACAAAACGCGCTGATACTTTTCCTGTGTAGTATCATCATTTGACCATCCTTTAAATTGGGAAAATGATTCAAGCAGTTCTGTAGGAAAATTCTTCTGATTAGCAATTTTATTGACCGGAAACATAGGACTCTGCCTAAAAAATCTTGCTAGTTTCAGTTCTTTACAGAAACCCATTATCTTATTTTCTTTTGCGATTCTAGATATGTTATACGTTAATTCTCTAAGTATAGACGCTCTGTCTGGTTTTTGAACCCAGACAGTTCCTAACTCCACATAGGCTGTATATTTTGCTGATTTTCTTAAGTCATGCCAAGCAACAGAACAGCCTACAATTTCATTATTTCTAACAACAAAATGACTACAGCCATTTTCATACATTTCCCATAATACTTGTTCTGTAATGCGGTCCAAATCAATTTCAGTTTCTGACTCTAGTTTTTCTATTAGTGCCGATAACATATCTCTTCGAGGTAATTGCTTCATGTTATGTCAACTTAGTTATCTTGTTCTCTCTGAGAAGATTACTTGAATTTTGAAATTACTTAATCAGGACTTACTTGATTGTCACAAAACTCGGATGGTGCGTGACACTATAAGCTTTATAGCCACTTTCAAATTAACTCTAAGTGTCACAGCACCCTATAAAAAAATTTGCCAGTTGCGTAAGTCTTATTAATAAAAGTAGATTAGGCTGAGTTTAATTTTACCACTCACAACATATCTATAGCTAAAACCCAAATAATCAAAAATTATCTCGGATTTTCTTAGATTCAACCTAACCTACAACTATCAACTAACAAAACTTACTTCGCACTTACTTTCTGTTTCATTCCAGCGCCTTCATTAACTTCAGAAACATGTATATGAGCTTCTAAAAACCAAAGTCGCTTGTCAATTGTACGAGAAACTTCGACGTAAAGATCGTTAGTATCTTGATCGTCTAGTTCGTCGGCTTTTTTAATTCCTTCTCTCAAATGCTTTGCATATGCTGCAAAACGCTCAACTAAAGCGCTTACGTGTGCCATTCCGTCCAAAATATCGGTAGGATATTCTGGCAATATAGAATTAGCCGCAGTCATGCGAACTGTACCGCAAGCATAACCAGCTAAAGCAGTAATCCGTTCGGCGAACATATCAATATACTCTTCTACTTCACCTGCAATTTCATCAAACATCTCATGAAGCTGGTAGAAGTCAGTTCCTTTAACATTCCAGTGCGCTTGTTTTACCTGGCTTTTTAAGTCTGAGGTTGCAGCTAAAGTTTGGTTGAGGAGTGCGACTACCTGGCTTCGCACATTAGCAGGAATATCAATGTGAGACGGATAAAGACGTGATGAGAGTTTTCCGTTTGTATAGCTCATAATAAATGTATATCTTTTAAGACAGGCATCATCTTAGTTTACAGCGATACATTTATTTTAAAAACTCTCTACCGACCGAGTTTTTAGAGAGGCTAAATTTTCTAACGATAGAGAACTAAAATTTATAAGGTTATGTATGGGAGACTATTTACAGCCGAAAAGCTTATAAAATATTAATATTTATTTACGTATACACTTAGATTTTATGAACTACCAAGTTATCTACGACGGCAACTGTAATCTTTGCGTTACCTTAGTACAAATATTAGAAAGTTTAGATAAAGGTCAAATATTTAACTACATCCCCATGCAGGAAGAGGAAGTACTCCAAAAGTGGAATATTACATCAAAAGATTGCGAATTGGGGATGATTTTGATTGATGCAGATGCTCCACAAAGACGTTGGCAAGGAAGTGCAGCAGCAGAAGAAATTGGAAGATTATTACCGGGTGGCAGTGTATTTGTTGATGCCTATCGCGCTCTACCTGGATTCAAATGGTTTGGCGATAAATTTTACGAACAAATTCGCGATAACCGATACAATCTTTTTGGCAAGCGCGATAGTACATACAAATCTGCTTACTGTACTGATGGTAATTGTAAGACTAGCTAATACCACTCACTAATCATTTTCCTTTTCCGAATTACCATTAAATACTTGTAAAACTTTGCGACAAAAATCTTTTAACTTTTCTTGTTTGTCAGAAGAAGGATGAAGCTTACCTACAAAACTCCAGTTTTCTACCGTAGAAACCCGCCACTGTTCACCCCTATGATCGAATCCGGCAACTTCTACACCAATTGCACGACGCAACTCGCTAATCGGATCTTGGTAAAAACGAATTTGAGTCAAGATACTGCGACTTTGCCAAGATTGACTGACACCAGGAAAATGGAAACCGATATCAATAGAATCTGGATCTACTAATTCCATTGTTTGTTCGTCATTTTTCCAAGGCTTAAGATCCGATTTTGCATCAGGAAACTCAAACTTAAATAAATTAACCACCGCAGCAATTTTACTAGCGAATTCAAGATTTGTTGCCATCTCAGATGCGTTCACGAAAATACTCCCCTTTGTAATCTAGAGGCTAATGTCAAGGGCACCCATGGGAATTTTTTTAGGATAAAAAAAATTCCCATGGAAAAGCGTCAAGAAGGTTACAGTTACTTTTAAACGCCAAAAAGCTTACCTTATTAGTGTTTCAGCTTATCAAGCCCCTTTTGATTAAAGCAACGATAAATCCAACTTTTTATTAGAGAGTCAGGAATATTTTGAGGCGTTAGGAGAATGTAATCGGATTTACGTAACTGGCTTTTACACTGACTCCCAACTGAATATAATAATAAGGCTTGTAAACTCACGCACCAACCCAGTCTCATGACACCCAGCCTTAGTGCTATGTAAAAAAAGGAGTTAAAGTTTATTCAATTGGCGCATTATATACTCACAAAGTAATTGTACCTATAAAGTCTCAAAAACTAAAATCTTGCTTTCTTCTTGTAAAAAAAATCGCTATAGTGGAAATTTTTGTCAAAATCTATTGGCGATCTTAATGATAAATTACCCCAACAAGCTAAAATTACTTTGTTATTGGCAGATAAATAAATTTCGTTTATGTCGCGTCTACGTCCAATTTTTTCCTTAATCCTAGTATCTTTAGCAACATTACTCATTAGTTGTGGCGGTCCTAATGTCGCTGCAACACCTCCTACCTATACTTCATCACAAATAGAGACAATCCAGGAATACGCTCCTAAAATCATTGCCGTAAAAGAACGTAGTGCTGAATTGCAAAAACTGATTCAAGATAAAGACTGGATCGATGTTGACAATTTTATACACGGTCCCATTACTGAAGCAAAGTTCAATATGAACTATATTACTTCCAACCTTTTGCCAGAGCAACAAAAATCAGCACGCAATATCGTGCGGGATATGTCAAATAACCTCTCGAAACTTTACGACGCTGCTAAGGAATCTAATCTCCAACAAGCACTAAATTCTTATGATGCTGCATTTGCAGATATTAATAAATTTCTAGATTTGCTTCCAGAAAATACTGCATCTGGTGAAGCTTAAATACCTGATTTAGTAATTACTAAACAATTTAGTTCAGAGTTAGGAGTTAAAATCGACCTTGTTGCATCCTGGAAATATGTCTTCAGCTTTGAATCAGTAGATGTTTGGAGACGTTGCATTGCAACGTCTCTACATTATTTATCGAATTTATGAGTCATATAGTTATTATCGGTTGCGGTATTATCGGAGCAATCACCGCTTACGAACTCAGTTTAATTGAAGGGTTAAAAATTACGGTTGTTGATAAGCAGCCCCCAGCACAAGCCTCAACTGGTGCTGCTTTAGGCGTTTTGATGGGCATAATTAGCCATAAAGTCAAAGGTAAACCTTGGCGAATGCGACAAACAAGCGTCCAACGTTATGAAACTTTGATTCCAGAATTAGAAGCGATAACTAATCGACGGATTCCCTTCAACCGTCAAGGAATTTTAATGTTGTTGCCATCACCTCAAGTAACAACCGAAGATTTAGGCTTCTGGGAAAGAATTAAACAAACTCGCCAAAATCAAGGTTGGCAATTAGAAATTTTAGATGTTGCGAGCCTAAAAAAAATATGCCCCCAGGTAGATGTTAATTCAAAAAAATATGTGGGATCAATTTATTCTCCCCAAGACAGACAACTCGATCCCACAGCATTAACATTAGCTTTAGTAGAAGCAGCAAAGCACAATGGTGTCAGCTTCAAATTTGGTGTTAGCGCTTTGGGTATGAAATCATTATCCGATGGAGAAAACTCTAGCGCTAGAGAATTGGAAACAACAGATGGTGTAATTACCGGAGACAAATTTATAATTGCTGCCGGTTTGGGTTCATCTCCTCTGACGGCACAGTTAAATCAAAAAGTTGATATTCGTCCAGTATTAGGACAAGCAATTCATTTACGCTTAGGGCATCCTTTAGGGAATTCTGAATTTCAACCAGCAATTACCTGTAACGATGTTTATGTTCTTCCTACTGATGCGGGGATATTTCCAGCTACAGATTATTGGGTAGGTGCGACAGTGGAATTTCCTCAAGATAGTGGTGAAGTATCTGCCGATAAAGAACTTTTAGAAGAGACTTTGAAGAATGCGATCGCAACATTTCCAGAATTATCTAGCGCTAGAGTAATTCGTACTTGGCAAGGTTTGCGCCCCCGGCCAGAAAATCGTGCCGCACCGGTTATTGAGAAACTACCCGGATATGACAATGTGATATTAGCTAGCGCTCATTATCGGAATGGTGTTTTATTGGCTCCCGCTACAGCGGAGATGGTGAAGGAGATGATTTTTCAATGAACAATGAACAATGATCAATGATCAATTGATAATTGATCATTGATAAGATTGTAGGGTGTGTGACGGTTACGATCATTTATCACCTATAACGTGGAGGATTTGAAATTACTCTTCTGCTAAATCTTGCAATGCTTGAATTCGTCCGCCGCTTCCATTGTGACCTTTGGCTAAACTTATTACTTGCCATGCTTCATAATGTGACTTCTTTTCTTGTTCTGAAAGATTTATAATGAAAGCAACTAAACCAGCAACAATACCTATACCTTCAATATTTTCAATAAAAAATAGTATTTCGTAATTGAAAGATTTTAAGAATAGTATTTTATCTACGTTTTTTTTTAATTGGCTTAAGCCTAAAAATAGTGTAGTTACAATTGCAGCATTAACTAAAAACTTGGATATAAATGTAGCAGTCCTCCGATTGAGTTTTAAGAATTTCATTGTTACCTGATATGCAATGCTATTGCTTGTTGATATTTCATCATCAACAAGAAGAACTGCTCAAATCAAGTAAGCTAACAACCTTTTAGTAAAAGTAATTCAGTTAAAAAATAACTGTAAGTCTTGCCACAGTAACCTCAGTATTGACTTGTGCCGCGATCGCGTAAATGCATCTTTTCATGAAAGCTCCTAACTCATACCAAGAACTTCAAATCAAAAAACTCCTTCCCTAACTAAAAAAACAGCATTTCAAACTCAACTTATAAAAGCCCGTGCAGACGGGCTTCGTAAATCTAGCCCCAGACTAGAAGCCTGGGGCTACTCAGCACAACAAATCACCAACGATCGCAATACCCACAGAATATAAAAAATTAATTATGAGAAAATGAGTATATATTCGCAATAAATCTTTATAATATATATTGATATTTCTTTACAAATCCATCTTAGTCGCAAATCAGCTTTTGATTTTGCGAAATACTGCAATTATTCGGAGCAATAACGATGTCTGATGACCGTAAACAGCGCATTATGCAACACTTAGGTTTAACCAGCGATATTAAATTTAAGCCTCCTTCCCGTAACTCAGAATCATCCAGAAAATCAGAACCATCTGCACCCAAGCCCGAACCAACTCCACCACCCGTCAAAATTCAACCTCCCGTCAAAATTCAACCCACAAGTGCAGAGAACCGCAAACAGCAAATTATGCAACACTTATCTCAGAGTGGTACAAATTTTAACCTATCTTCTCGTGATCGAGAACAGCGCAAGCAACAAGTTCAGGCTCATATTAGCAAAACCAGAGGCTAGAAAACACATATAAATTTACATTAAATTAATCTTTCCATTACCGAAGTATAAAGTTTGGTTCTGTGAAAGTTTCACTTAAGATAAGCGTAAAAAAGCTCCTTCCCTAACTAAGGAAAAAAGTCTGGTTGGTGCGTGACACCACAAGCCTTATTTTTGTGTCCTATAATCCCTCACAGTGTCACACACCCTACAAAGCATGCCAGTAGCATAAGTCTTATTTATAAAATAAAAGCCCGTGCAGACGGGCTTCGTAAATGTAGCCCCAGACTTCTAGTCTGAGGGCTTATTATTTAACCAAATTTCTAAAAAAACCACCCGTAAGAGTGCAAACCCTTACCCAATAAATTCACTCCCAAATAACAAACCCAAACCGCAACAAAACCAGTAGCTGCTAGAATTGCTGGACGACGGCCTTGCCAACCGCGAGTAATCCGGGAGTGCAGATAAGCTGCAAACACCAACCAGGTAATCAACGCCCAGGTTTCCTTGGGATCCCAACTCCAGTAAGAACCCCACGCTTCATTTGCCCAAACTGCACCAGCAATGATACCAATTGTCAATAGGGGAAAACCCAACCCAATGATACGATAACTGATATTATCTAAAGTTTCGGCAAGACTAAGTCTTTGAGGGGAAAGGGGTTCTCTAGAATTTTCCAATGGTGAAGTTTCTATACGGGTTGCAACAGCCGTACCAGCTGTGGGAGTTTTACCATTAGTATTGCTTTGAATTGGAGAAAAACCGTTATTTTCAAAAGCAAGTGCTTGAGGTGAGGTAACTAATTCACCAGCTTTATGCAAGCGATAACCATTAGTGCGATAGCCACCAGCACCAAAGGAACTACCTTGAAGTTGTACTTTTTGACCTCTTGTTACTACAAGAAAAGCTACAGCTAACAACGAACCTACCATTAAAGCTGAATAACTCAACATCATCACGCTGACGTGCATCATCAACCAGTTTGATTTGAGTGCGGGTACTAATGGTTCCGAAACTTGCATTTCTCCAGGAAGCGTCAGCGCTGCAAAAGCGGTAATACCCATTGCTACCGGGGAAGTCGCCACTCCCACCAAACGGCTGCGACTGTTATACTCTGCAATTAAATGAACGGTTGTAATTCCCCAAGCCAAGAAAAACAAAGATTCATATAAATTACTTAATGGGAAATATCCAGCCTGTAACCACCGCGCACCTAGCAAAGTTGCCATACACAAATTGGCGATCGCCATTCCAGCAGTTCCCAAGCTACTCAACATGGGTACATTAGGAAAAGCTGCCCCTACCCAATAAATCAACATTGTGAGGAATAGGATCAGGAAGGAAGTATTATCAAGCCAATTTTGGAGTACAACTAAATCCATAAAAGTGTTCTCCCTACTTAGATTACTATAATTATTTATCTTACTTTTAAAGTTCCACACAGAAGAGGCAGCTACCAATTAAGGTTTCTACCTCCTCTAGCTTATCTTTACTTATATCAGACTCTCTTCAGAGTCGAAATATAATATTGGTGACTACTGACTTTCCTTGGGGCTCGGAAGCGAAGCTGGTTTTTCACCCTCCTTTAACTTCAGCAAAATATCATAGCGAGTAGTACGACTATCACTGACGGCGCTTGTTACACCAACTGAATTTATTGCATTAAGGAAACTTTTTTGATTTGGGAACAAAGCTGATAACGAAAAGCTGTTTGCAGCAGCTTCCATATCTAAGAAAAACTGAGTATTTATAGGACTAAGTTCTTTAGGTACCGCTTTTTGAAATGAAGCGATATTAGCTAAAATATATTTTGGTTTGGGAATAATTTTATCGGTTATGGGGGTTCCCAAGGTCAAAAAAGCAATATCTTCATCTAACCAGCCGTGAGTAGCAGTTAGAGTTCCCGAAGGGCCAATCCATCTGACAACAGGTGCTTCTCCTACTTTATCTTCTTTGATTTTAAACTGGTACTGATTTCTCATTGTGTCATCTAACTGCTTGAAAGATGCTTCTGCTTTTCGGCGATCGCTAGCCTGTACCATAAATACTAAAGCTGCGCGAACATCTTGAGGAAAATCTTTTCTTGGGGTATGGGGAATAATAGATACGGCAAATTCGCCTCCCATCCAACTAAGTAAATCCCGATCCAAATCGAGACCGCTAATGTTTTTAACTCCACTCCTTAACTTTTCTGGCGGAATTGGTGAGAGGGGATTTTTCTGAGAAGTTAAAACGTAATCAGACCATAATCTACGTAAATTACCACCAGAAAACATCATTAAAGTCTCTGCTGGAAGACGAGAAGTCATAGTGGTAGCTTTGTTTTCTACCGCTAGCACTCGCCGGCTATTAGGTTTTAACCAAGATACTCCCTTCAAGCGTAATCCTTGAGATTCTAAACTTATAGTTCCCGCCAAACCTTGATTATTCTTCAGTTGCGCTAAAACTTGCGCCGGTAAGCGACGTTTGGCAGAAGTTATACTTGCTATGCTCGCCGCCGAGGGAACATTGACGTAAAACTGAGCGAGAGGCTGGTAACTGGCTATTTTGGGTAGATGCTTGGCAAAACCGCTATTGTTAGCCAGTGTTGCTTTACTTTTATAAGCTTTAATCGTTCTTTCTGTAGCTTTAGGATTATCTGCAATAACTAAAAAATTATCTTCTATTACTGAATAAGATAACTTTTCTCCTGAAGTTGCTTTTGCTTCTTTAATGGTAATACCTTTATACTCGCGCTCAACCCACTTACTTTTAAGGGCTTTTGATTGTGCCAAGGCTATTTGAGCTTTGTTTCGATCTTTTATTGGTAAAACCATTACCAGAGACTGTTCGACGGCGGCTAATTTTCCATCGCTAGCTACTGGCTTAGATGCAGTTTTGGGAATCTGGGGGGCTAAAATTGCAATAGTTACTCGATCTCCAACCCAAGGACTGACATCTTTTTGAAAATCATAACCTTCTTTTGCAAGAAAGCGATCGCGCCACTGGATTAAATTTTTATCCAACGCGGCTTGGCTTTCTTTAGTGCCAAAGGAACGCAGTTTTTCCCACTGTTGAGAATCCGTACTTAAAGAAACCGTAAATAGGGCATCTTGGGGAATAATATTGGCACCCACAGGCAAGTCTCTGGACAAAGGTTTCCCCTGAGTCAAAAGCAAGTAAGCTGCTATGCCACCACCAATTAATAAACCCGCCCCGGAAAGGGTTAAAACTAAAGACGGTTTCTTTTTTTTCTTCCCAGAAATAGACACGACTGGCAGTGTCATTGAAACCAATACCTCATAAAACCGAACTTTTCAATTGCTTTACTGGTACAGCTAACCAAAAATTATTCTTAATATCTAGGGTTGCTGATTACACTAAGGAATTTAATGTCACAAAATAGATAATAGTACTTTTATAATCAAGCGACCATTGGCAGTTAACAGGCTTTCTCTGTATTGAACTATATATTATGTCACTCAGATTACCTAATATCGATTATTTCTCTGATTTCTGTTAATTTCAGGAATAAATCTGCCTCCGGAGCAAGTTTAACATTACTATTGCAATCTGCGGACTACTTTAGTTTAAAAGTAGTCTAAAAATTACTTACTATATTGTGATGCTGAGGTTATCTGTTAAAACCACTGTCGTTATGTGGTTAAAGATCATTCTGTATTTTCACACATCATTTATAAATCTGTAAATTTTTCTGTAAATTTTGAGGAAAATATGGCGTTTGGCAACATCTCTTAATTAGACGGCTAATTGAAACAGACGGCATCTTTAACTCACCTTTTAGGACAAAAAATATTCAAGCATTGCTTAATTCAAGTTTCGTCATTATCAGGTGGAGTCATAATTACTAATTACTAACTGCACTTAATCTTATATTTTTATTGCTTATTTACAGCTATTAAGTTAGGGGTAATACCCCCTAAATGACCAAAATAATTAGTGCTAATATCATCTCCTCATAGAAGTATGTTTGACCAGGTTATTTAAATTCCTAAAGTTGCTACTTATAATTCAAATGGTCTTTATTTATAGGAATGGCCGCAACTGGGCACCTTTTTCTTGTAGGGTGTGTAAACAAAAAATACCGCTTTTCATGTCACGCACCTTTGCTTGGTCTTGTGACAATTGCGGCAATTCCTGATTTAATTAAAATATTAATTAGGACTTAGCAAAAAGGCGTATTTTTAAAGTAGGTTGTATAGTTAAAAAAATTGAAGCTAACAATAAAATTTGTAGCCTTAAACACCTACCACTAATTGTGACATAGGAATGGCTGCAACTAGCCGCCTTTCACTTGTAAGTAGGTCAGCAAGAAAAATTATAGTTGGGGGAAGGTAAAAGGCAAAAGACAAAAGGCAAAAGGCAATAGGTATAAGGGTTTGAGGTTAATTTACTTTTTTAACAAAGTTATGTTTTTTGCGCCTACTTACTTAGGGTGCTGTACTGCATCCCATTAAAAATATAAGAGCGAAAAATTTTTAATGGGAACCCTGTGACACTTTGCTTGATTTCCAAGGAAATAATAAGACTGCGGAGTGTACGGCACCAACCAGGATCTTGTGACAATTGCGACCATTCCTGTTAAATCTTAATTAATTCTAAAAAAATATTTATTTGTGCAAAGAAAAATTAATTTTTCACCCTCCCTCAAAAGCTGGAAGGGCTAGAATCTGGCTTAAAAACTTTACATGAGGTGTTTATGACAAAAATGGAACTAAACCTTTGTAGGTCCCAAATATTTTGTTAAGTAAGGTGAAAAAACCTCATAAATCAACGTCAGCGGCTGTCCGTGATGCCAAAATAAATAGTGTCGTCCCCAAAAAGGTCCTTTTTGATTAAACCCCAATTCCAAGGCGGGAGAATAACCGTAGTAAATTCCTTGAACATCCCGATACAATTCCGTGCGGAGACGCGCTAAACTTGCCCAAATCGGTAACGAACGGTTTTGCAAATATTCATCCACGTGAGATGCTTCCCACCATGAAGTTGCATAGGCCAAAAGTTGACCGGAAGCAGTACGCAACCAAACCTGTCGCCGCAATCTCGGCCCCGGTACCACCTCAATCAAATCGGGAGCATTATCGGAATCCATACCAATAAATGACATGTCAATGACATCTACTTCCGTCGCTTCTCCTGTAAGCAATTTCAAGTGCCGCGTGGGGGAACCATCACCTAACAGCAATAATTGCCAAGCCGGTGCTAACTGAGTATGAGGCAAACCAAGATGTACTACCTCTTCTCCACCTTGCCAAATAGCATTTAATCTATGCCATGGAGAAGGCAAAGTTAAATTGTCTGTCGCTGAAAAAGTTGCAGTCAATGCTCTATTCTTAACAATACTTTACCTATCTATATCAAAGCACAAAATATGAAGTCGGGTAATGGGTAATAGGTAATGGGTAATGGGTTCAATTTATATAACTCTTAATCCCTAACTCCTCACTCCTAACTCTTTACTATTCTTGGTAATTTTCCATGAAAAAATGCGGATGGCGAGACTCGAACTCGCAAGGCAAAGCCACACGCCCCTCAAACGTGCGCGTATACCAATTCCGCCACATCCGCATGATTTATCGTTTTATCTAGACATAGAGTATAGCATAACAAAAGAAATATAGTAAGGAGATAGTATATTCAAAAAAAAATTGTTGGAATGCCGCCCTTTGCCGGCAGATTTGATAACTGGTCCACAGAGATTAAATAGAAGACAAGTAATATAAATAACGGTTGTGACGACCACAACTATGGTCATGGGTATCTCGGATTAAAAATGGATGCATATAATTAACCTGCTGAGTTATTTCTTAATACTGGTTGCGTTAACTTAGGCAAACAATATATTTAAAATGCCTTATGGGTAGTTATTTATAGCTGAGGGTTCTGCAAAAGGCGCGTCTAATCTCTTGTCAAATTTTGAAACACAGCGTTTTGGTTTCTCCTTGCTTTGGCAAGAGAAAATGTCAATTTACAGGAATGATATAGAAATTACAAAGATGAATTTTGAAAAAATATTAATTGCCAATCGAGGGGAAATAGCACTTCGGGTTCTCCGTGCTTGTGAGGAAATGGGAATTGCGACTGTTGCAGTACATTCTAATATCGACCGTAATGCTCTTCACGTACAGCTTGCCGATGAAGCAGTTTGTATCGGCGATGCTGCAAGCAGTAAAAGTTATTTAAATATTCCTAATATTATTGCAGCGGCATTAACCCGTAATGCCAGCGCGATTCATCCAGGTTATGGGTTTTTGGCGGAAAATGCCCGTTTTGCTGAAATCTGTGCCGACCATCATATCGCTTTTATTGGTGCCTCACCCGAAGCAATTCGGAGGATGGGGGATAAATCCACGGCGAAGGAAACCATGCAAAAAGCAGGTGTTCCTACAGTTCCTGGTAGCGATGGTTTGGTGGCTTGTGAGGAAGAAGGATTAAAAACAGCCTCGGAAATCGGCTATCCGGTAATGATTAAAGCCACAGCAGGGGGTGGTGGAAGAGGTATGCGTTTGGTGCGATCGCCAGAAGAATTTACGAAATCTTTTCGAGCCGCACAAGGGGAAGCCGAAGCTGCATTCGGTAATGGAGGAGTTTATTTAGAAAAGTTTATCGAACGTCCCCGCCATATCGAATTTCAAATTTTAGCGGACAATTACGGTAATGTGATTCATTTAGGCGAGCGCGATTGTTCAATTCAGCGACGCAATCAAAAACTTTTGGAAGAAGCCCCTTCTCCCGCACTCAATGAAAGATTGCGGCAGAAAATGGGTAAAGCCGCAGTTAAAGCTGCTAAGTTTATCAATTACACTGGTGCGGGTACGGTGGAGTTTTTGCTCGATAAATCTGGCAATTTCTACTTTATGGAGATGAACACCCGGATTCAAGTTGAACATCCCGTTACAGAGATGATTACTGGGATTGATTTGGTTGTCGAACAAATCCGCGTTGCCATGGGAGAGAAACTTAGCGTCACCCAAGACCAAGTGAATTTGCGCGGCCACGCAATTGAATGTCGTATCAACGCAGAAGATCCCGACCACGATTTTCGTCCCTGTCCGGGACTTATCAGCGGCTATCTTCCTCCTGGAGGTCCTGGCGTTCGTATTGATTCCCATATTTACACCGATTACCAGATACCTCCTTACTACGACTCGCTAATCGCGAAGTTAATTGTTTGGGGCCCCGACCGCTCCACAGCAATTCATCGGATGAAGCGAGCTTTAAGGGAGTGTGCGATTACCGGACTGACTACAACCATAGGCTTTCACCAAAAAGTAATGGATATCCCGCAGTTTCTCGAAGGTAATGTCTACACCAATTTCATCCAGGAAATAAAAGGTTCACTTTAGCTAGTGTGAGCAAGCATGGTCAGCAGCCCTTGCTGACCTAATAGGATTTCCCGCGCCAAGCTGAATATCCCTACCCAAATAATCGGTGTAATGTCTACACCACCGATAGGTGCTACTAATTTTCGTGTCACCACTAAAAATGGTTCGGTAGGTTTCGCTATGACATTAAAGGGGAAACGATTCAGTTCCGCTTGGGGATACCAAGTTAAAATAATTCGGAAAATAAATAAAAAGGTCATCAGCCCCAATACAAGACTGAGAATCAAATTGCTAACATCAAGGGTATTCATGGTTTGAGTTTACGTATTCTGAATAAATAAGAAAATTGTAAGATTTGTAAAGTCTTTATACTATTTTATCGGTAACTTTGCTTCAGATACCGTAGATTGCTCAACAAAAACTCGGTCGCAGGATAAATCCTGCAACGCCGGTTTTATCCCCGATTGTTGTATTTTTTTAGATGTAACTCAAGATTAAGACTTATTGCAATTCATTTCATGGTATTAAAATAAAGAGACAGTATGTAAAAAAAGGTTGTAACCATGACTCCCTCTTTAGCAAATTTTCTTTGGAGTTTAGTTTTAGGTAGTGTAATTGTTGTGATTCCTGCAACTGTTGCATTAATTATTATTAGCCAGAGTGATAAAATCCAACGTTCATAAGACTTTTATTGAATTATTAAAACAATTTGTGTTTGGCTAATCGCCACCTTGACAGGCACCCGACGGGTTCCCATGAAAATTTTTTTAGAAGAAAAAAAATTTCATGGGTGCCCTGTTAGTTTTTTAGAAGAAAAACCTTTAAGGGAACCCTTGACTGGGTTTCAACAATTCCTCATACCGAGGGCAAGTTATACTGAACTCAAACGCCTAGTCTTGTGAAAATTAAGTAACAATGTAAAGACGCGGTATTGAATAACTCCTATTCGGAGTCAGACAATTCGCGTCTTTACTGTATATTTGTGTTTGCTTGGTGTAGAGATTTGAGTTGTGAGTCGCTAACATAGATTTGATATTGGGAAAAGAACAATGCTAACATTTGGGCTGAACTCAGCCAGCGTTCTGGCTCAGGTAAATATAGGGACTAATCCAGCTAGTATTTTAGGAATTTTTCTAGCTATTGCTGGAGCCGGACTATATTTTCTTCGCACGGTACGTCCTGAACTTTCACGGGACCAAGATATATTTTTTGCTGCTGTCGGTTTATTGTGCGGCTTTATTTTTATTTTTCAAGGTTGGCGATTAGATCCAATTTTACAATTTGGTCAGTTGCTTTTGGTCGGAACTACCGTATATTTCGCCTATGAAAGTATTCGTTTGCGCGGTATTGCGACTCAACAAGCCAAGCGCAGCACCCCAATTGTAGACCGGGAGCGAGATGTCAGCGAACGTTATGATTATGACGATCGCGGTAAATATGGTGCTGAAGTAGAAGATTATGATCGAGATCCTTTACCTTACGATCCATATTATGAAGAAGAGCGCCCCCCGCAGCGTCCTCAAATTCGAGGAAGTAGAGATAGTCGTTCATCTCGTAATGAATACTACGATGACCAAGCTCCCCGTCGTCTAGAACGTCGTAGCGATGTAGATAGAAACGAAGAAAATAGACCACCCCGTCGTCGTAGTTCTAGTTCCAGGCGTAGTACAAGTCGTAGTACTTCAAGATTTGAAGAAAATGACTGGGGTTCATCTTCTCAACCGGTTAGTGATTGGGATAATTCCCCTAGTGAAGAAAGAAGAACATCTCGTCGGAGTAGCACGAGAACATCTCGATCCAGAAGTGAGGAAGATATTCAACCCAGAACTTCGAGGAAACGTCGTCCCAGCAGAGATTCAGAATCCAGAAGAGAACGGGGCTTTGATGAGGTCATACCAACCGATTATGAAGATTATAACCCCATTGTTCGTTTAGAAGACGAGAAAGACGATCCAGTTAAGCTCGAAGATGAATAGGTAAATAAGGAGATTGACGCTACAAGCAGCGAAAATTAATTTTAATTAAGGTGAAAAAAATTATCCCCAGATTTTGGCTCCAATCGCAATTTCATTGGGGTCTTTGTCTTAGTTTAGCCAGTTTGCTGGTATCTTGTAGTTACAATGATATTCCTATAGGCTCTAACTCGCTGAATACTCGCTACACCGAAGAACAACCAGCCTTGAGCGGAAACGGTCGCTTTTTGGCATTTGTATCAAATCGTAGCAGTACTCAGCAATTATTATTGTACGACTTAGAACTGCAACAGTTGATTCCTACACCACGTTTGAATCGACGCAACGCGATCGCGGAAAGTCCCAGCCTCAGCTATAACGGACGTTATATAGTTTACATTACCAGCAGCCGTGGTAGACCAGTTGTAGCGCTTTACGATCGTGCTGTAGCACAATCGCAAATTCTGACTCAAAACTACAATGGTTGGGTTAGAAATCCCAGCGTTAGCCCGGATGGAAGATATGTTGTATTTGAAACAAATATACGCGGACAATGGGACATTGAGGTACTCGATAGAGGAGTAAATATTGAATTAGATATTCCCAACGGTGCCCCAGTCAGTGCGCCACCTGGCGCTTGAGATGAGGAGAGGGGGAAGAGGGGGAAGAAGGGGAAGAGGAGGTAGAAAATTTAACTACTATCAACTATCAACTAACAACTAACTCCTAATTAATGAAAGGCTCTATTTTAATTTGCTTATTTGCGAGTTTAGGTTTGCTGAGTGCTTGTGGATCTCCGCGTATATTAAGTTACCCATTTGAACCTGGCGGTAGGAGTATTAATTCTGGTGCCTCGGAGTTAAATCCACATATTTCTAATAGATATATTGTTTACACAAGCGATCGTCGGGGTAGTCAAGATGTTTATATGTTTGATAGGATGACTCGTAATTTGATTAATTTACCTGGGTTGAATTCATTTGATGCGATCGCCAATCATCCATCGGTTTCTCAAGATGGTAGATATATTGTGTTTGCTGCTTCTCGTCAGGGAAGAAGTGATATATTTCTTTTTGATAAGGAAACTAGTCAATCGCGCAATTTAACGAGAAATCTACAAGCAGAAGTTCGCAATCCGACAATTAGTGCTGATGGTAACAGGATTGCTTTTGAGTATACTTTCAATGGTCAGTGGGATGTTTTGGTTTACGATCGATTTGGGAGGCGTTTAAATATACGTCAAGAGCCGCAGTAAATTAATAAAGATTGACTATATTAAAATCTTCAATAGAAAGAGTAATTATTCCAGTCAGCCACAGCTTTGTAACCAATTTGTTGATATATTTTGTTAGAAGTCGGATTAGACAAGTCAGTAAATAAAAAGCAGAATTTATATCCTTTATCAAGCAAAGTTTGGCTTAAAGATGCGACACAAGCACTTGCATAACCTTGTTTGCGAAATTCTGGCGGCGTATACACCATATTTATGCCAATACCATTAGGAGTTGAACGAGTACTACAAGCAATTGCAACTGGAACTTCATTTTCCCATAAATAAGCTGTACCTTGTTGTAATCTCCTTTCAACCCAGCTTTCGCTATCCGATTCAATACTACCCAATGCTTCTAAAGAAAAGGCATCATGCCAAGATTTAAGAAGTTGTTTGTCATTTTCCGTTGCTAGTCTAAATTTTCCTTTGACTTGCAAAAATGACTCTACTTTTTCTAGTTTAAAAATACGCAGCGCTACTTTCAATTGATAAGATTGATCTGTCAATAAACACCATTTTTCAGCAAAAGCTCGTGCTTCTAGTACAGGTGCATTTATATTACTTAATAAGTAGTTATTTTGCTGCAAGTCTCGAGCGATAATATCGATTGCTTTTAAATCAGTTATTTGTGACAACATTAAATTGTAAGGAATTGTCATCATTGCCACTGCAATAATATTTCCATTTTGTTCTACTGCTGCTAAGTAAGGTTTAGTTTTGTATCTATCTGCACAATTAATTAAATTACGACTAACTCCCAATTGTAAATTGTGCAATACTTCGTCTTTTAACAAAAAATCTTTTACTTTTGTATAAAAAAGACTGGCATACTTAAATCTATGAAGTTTCATCATTGGTATCTTACACCTTCAAATAACTATAAAAATAAAATACTTTCAAGTAATACTAATTTATGAATTATTTTGCCAATTCATAAAATAGACTTATGCAATTAAGCATGAAATTGTATTCCCCAGCTAACAGTAATACACGATCTATTAGAAAGATTAAATATAATAATCTAATGGGGAATGGTTCCAATTAAAAAAAAATATTTAGCAGTGCTGGGGCAACTATTTACTTAATATATATAGCAGGTAAGATACCCTCACTAAAAATGTTTAGATTCAGGATACTTATTAAAATGTTTTTCTAACTCTTTTAATAAAGAATTCATCCATCCTTCTCTGATATTGTGAGGTGGATTCCATTTTTCCCATTTATAGGCGATGTGCTCTGGTTTCTCACCTTTTTTCGGTGGAAGAAAAACTATTTCTCTTTCCTTCTCCAGCAATCCCAAAAATATCACTCGGTTTTTTTGTTCTTCTCTATCGAAATGTCTATAGTCAAATTTGCTATCTAATTGTATCTCTTCAGGAACAATTCCAGTTTCTTGCTTTAATTCATCAAATGCACATTCTTTGAATGCTTTTTCTTTATCTTTTTCATATATTTTTTTATGTTTGTCTTCCATACCACCTTTTGGTATATCGTATTTATGATTCTTACGTTTGGTGAGTAATAGAAAACTTCCTTGAAGCTTCGTCATTACAAAAATACCACAAGTGATTTCACTCATGAATTATTTACCTTTAATGTGAATTAAATCTTCAAACTATTGAAATTACCCAAGTAATTTCAATACCATAATTTTTGGACAAAGCTCCAAACCCTTATAGAGTATCAGGCGTTTTTAATTCACATAAAGCGTTATTTATACAAGTAATGACAAAAAAACTTGTGTCAACTACACATATTTATGGGTAAATTCATACATCAAATCTACCCTACCTTTACGCAACATTGCGGGATCTAATCTTTCTGTAGTATTGCAAGTCATTAAGATAACTAATCGCTGTTGAATTTGAAGCCCAGAGTCATCAATTACACTTTGGTACAAGGTTCCATCTAACAAGCTTAAAATATGTTCTGTTTTATTGCTGTATTGTGCTACTTCACTGGCACGATTTTGCGCTAAATTATCAGCTTCGTTAATAATAATACAAATCCGTTCTAGATAACTTGGTGGGACAAAGTTAGAAACAGCGTCACGATCTAAAATAAAAATTACGTACCCTAAAGGTATAAGAATCTCTTTGGAAACTGCTTGCGTCCAAACTGTTTTACCCGTACCTGGTTCACCATGTACCAATACTGCTAATTGATTTTGATTTAAAATCGTTTGCTGTACGCTATCTGTAAAATCTTGAATGTCTGTAGGAAAACTGTTAATCGAAAATTGATTAGTAACTTTTCCTACACGACTTTTATATCCACTTAGCATTACCGCTAAATCATAAGTGGCTTTATTAATTAATGGCGTTAAACTCTTTGCCATCAAGCTATATTGTCTTCTTCCTCTTTCATAAGGATCAATTTGTAGCCAAACGTCGTATTTAGACCAATAAGCATAAACTGTATTGATAACTTCTAAACGTTCCCAACTGTGAAATTTTTCGATAGGTAAATAAAAATCTCTTTCCTGATAATATTGGGTAATTAAGTCTGGAGATTCTAATAATTTGAGAACTCTAAATACTGTAGTTTCTTGGAGTATATTTAATAGATAATCAATTGGAATACTGCTGCGGCTGACAAATTGAACTATTGGAGTTTCTGTACTCAGAACGTCTTTATAACGATGATCTGGTGTAAGCGGATCGGGAGTTATATAATTCCAATATTTATCTAATTCATAGCGAGTATCTTCAGAAGCAAGATTTAATAAATTAGCCCACCAAGTATAATGCTTTCTTCCTAAAGTCTCGGCTAGGCTACTAGTTAAATTTAAAGTTTTTTGAGTTAATTCCTGAGAATCATTAGATAATAGTTGCCATAAAAATTGCCAGTCTAACTCCCGATAAAAAGGTCGCCAACCGCTAGTAAGCAAGCTTTGACGGTTATTATTCCCACGAGAGTTTTCTTGCTGCCCGAAATAGTCAAATTCCATATTTTCAGCTTTATAGCCGTTATCAATATTGAGTAAGCTTATACCATTTTAGATTTTGGATTGAAAATCTTTTAGAGCGCATTCATTAAAGTAAATTTATTTCTCGCATTCATTTTTTTATTGATATTAATAAAACGATAGGTAATTATAATTTGTTTAGAAGATTTTTCAAAGTTTAGTTAATAATATTTAAAATATTTTAGATCGCAATAATTTGCTATGACTATAAAAAATTTTAGTAGAATAAACTACTTGCGTGCAAGTCGTCAGAGCGTAATGCGTTCATCACTTAAAAGGAACTCCGCTGGTAAGTTACTACACACTCTTTAAAGGATAGCTACTTTTAAGCCAACCTCCCAGGTTCCTAGCGCCTTTCTTGCTTCTCGCCCGTTACAGTTTCATAACGGTACAATTCCTCTCGTACTAAGTATGTATGCTCTTGGCTGTTAGGGCACGCAAGTGATTTTATTTTAAGATTTATGATTCTAATTTGATGAAATAATAAGTAAGACGGGTAGCTAGCACGGGAGTATTTCTTATTAACTGCTTTCATACAGTGACCAGATTTGGTATCTGGGAGCATAAAATACTATGTCCAACTAAGTTCCTACTGAATTACTTGATTAAATTGAAAATAGGACAGGCGGTTAGCGTAATGACATTCTTAGACTGCTTTATGCAATTTTTCCCAAATCTGGCATCAGGGCGTTTGAATGCTTTACCTAACTCAGTTCCTACTGAATTAATAAATTTAAATTTAAAAGGACGGGTAGTTAGCACAGTGACATTTTTAGACCGCTATATGCAGTATCCCAAACATGGTATCAGGGTGGTTAGAATGTTCTGCCTAACTTAGTTCCTCTTGTATTACATTGTAGTATATATTTTTTTATTTTGTCAAGGGGTTTTGAGAATATTCTGAATATAAAAGTTATTTTTTTGGTTTTATTTATAAAAGATGCGGCAAATTTAATTGTAATCAAATATTAGCTAAGCTGAATATTATATCAGATTTATAAAACTAACAGAAAATGCGATCGCGACTATAAATAATGTAGAGACGTTACAGTGCAACGTCTCCCAAAGTTAGATTAATTTCGAGAAATAATAGATCCGTAAATAGTTAAGACGAAGTACTCAAAACATAATCTGATTTAGCAAATACCGAAGCATAAACTAACTTTCCTTCTTCTTCTACAAACTCACCGACGAAATTGTGACCATGAATAGTTTTTAACTGTAAATTCAAAAACTTTTCTTCTTTGGTAACTTCAAAATTTTCTGGTGGTGTATTTGTCAAAGTAGTTTGAATTTGTGCATACAATTGCTGACGACTTTCAACCAATTGCTGACGCAATTCTAATAAATTTGTGGCAGAAAAAGGAACTATCTGCTGTGGTAATTCCTGCTTTTCAAAATGCATTGCTGCAACACCATAACAGAAGCATACCAAAGACATCCATAGTTCCTGAAAGTAAGCTGCACTTGGAGCAATTTCGATACCAGCTAACTTATCACCTATGATAAATAATGCTCCTGTTTGTCCCTCAAGCAATTCAAAACGACTTTGATATTGATTTAAAAATGCTCTTTCGCGACTGAGAATTTGTTCTAAATGGCCGCGATTTGGTAAACCGAAACGTTGGTTAAGGTTGCTAATAGCATCCCAAAGTTTGCTGTAGTTTTTTTGACCTTGTAAATTTAATGCTTCTTCTCGCAGGAATAACGGTAGGATAAAAAACCACTGTTCTCGCTCTTCGAGGTATCCACCTTGACCAGATTGTACGCAACAAGCATCCTCAAACATCAGCTTTTGTCCTTCGGCAATGAAGGCGCTGCGACACAAAGCATGATTTTGGGCTTTGTCTTGAATGTAACCCATATGTAAGGGAATAATCGCGATACCTTGGGAATGATTGGCGATTTCCATATTCCCGTAACCGCGTATTTGGGTTAATTTTAGTCCAGATAATGGCGGAGTAAATTTACGCGTATTTTCTAATGTACTTCCAAAAATAGGCACAACTGTCATGATTCCCGATTTTTGAGGAATACCAAATCGGTAAGCAGACAAATCAAATGCCTGGGGTACTAATTGATGGTAATTCATTGTTGATAGTTTTAAATTATTTTTTGAAATAGGGAATAGGGAATAGGTAATAGGGAATAGGGAATAGGTAATAGGGAATAGGGAATAGGGAGCAAGATGCTCCCACTACAACCTCAAAAAAAAATTCCAATTCAATTTCCCTTAGTTAGCAATAGCTTCCTCAGAAAGAGAGATTAAAGCTTCTTGTTTTGGTTTATCCAATTCACTTTTGTATACAAGAAAATCTTGTTCAAATTGGGAAAGCTTAGCTAATAAAAACTCTTGTAAACTCGCTTCACTTTTATCGCCAATCATTGACAACATAGATAACAGTAAGTTGCAAAAATCTTCTTGATGCCAAAATTCTAATTGAGTGAGATTATTCGCTGGACGACGTAATTCTAAATCGTCTTGTTTGGTAAACTTACTGTGGCAAAATACTATAGGTGTCTCGATACCTATTTGAGGTAATGTTGCTACGACTTTACTTAAATCACCAGGGTAGAGATTTTCGTAACCGTCAGAAATAATAGCTACTAAATCGGGTTTATCGTTGAGAGCATCTAATAAAGATGTAGCGATATCGGTGTACCCTTCTGGTATTGGTAGTACATCAACGGTACCACCTACTTGGTAAACTTTTACTTTGGTGCAGCATTGCTGTAAAACTAACTTTAAAGCAACCGATTGTGCCAAACAGCAAAATTCGCGATAGCCCGAAGGGCGACGCTTCGCGTATCGCCATAACTACGAGTAGAAGCAGAAGCATCAAAAACTAAGGCTAAAGTTCCGTCAAAGTGAGGTAATTTTGCTGCGGCTTCTTTGACATATTTTTCCGTAGCTTCCATAAGTTGGTCAGATTTACCACCACGGTAAAGATGAACCAGTGTTGCTGCAATATCACCGCGATTTGTTGCCGTAACGGTTTTCGGTTTTTCTTCTTGATTTTCTAAAATTGCAGCGTAATTTTGATGTAATTGCCGATACTCGCCAGTACCAGTTTGTAGTGATTCGTGACGGTAAAGCAATTGCAAGATAAGTGTTACTTGTTCCTTGTCATTTACAAACCGCAGTAAGTTTTGATTTAAATATGTTTCATCTCCACCTAAGGAGGCAATTTTGGCGCAAGCACGAGCCACATTTTTACCCAAAGCATGTTCCAAGCAATCCACAACCCCAGGGCGACGACAGATAGCCATATCTAAGGATTGCGGATGCTCGAATATGTATTTGATAATGGCTCTGGTTGTGTGTTTATGATTTGCTCGCACCCGTTTTAAGGCGAGAAATACAGTTAAGATTTTATCTGGGTGAAGAATAGTTAACAAGAAGTTTGTAACGCTTTCTAGAGTTAAACGAAGATTGGGTGTAAATCCTTTACGAGAAGCTCTTAAAAGTTGAAAAAGGATACGTAAGCGTTGTGCTTCCGTGACTGTTTCTATAATGCTGAAAAGTGCGTATAATTCGGGATTATAATCGTATGCTTCTTGATGCAAAGTTTCATCATCCCATTCTGGAGGTTTGCCGTTATATCGCAATATAAATGGTTTATTTTCAAGGGATAGATGTTCTAAAAATTGGAAAAGTATTGGGTTATTATTCATTTTCAAACGCAAAGTAACGCGGAGTATAACGCGGAGTTTCGCAGAGAGGAAGAAAGAGGAGAAGATAAGTTATCAATTATCAACTA
Organism: Cyanobacteria bacterium P01_D01_bin.50; assembly: GCA_039200565.1. Lineage (GTDB taxonomy): Bacteria > Cyanobacteriota > Cyanobacteriia > Cyanobacteriales > Nostocaceae > Rivularia. Next base: position 26,426 of record JBCCSG010000054.1, read on the forward strand.
ATTACAAATCATTAATTGATAATTGATAATTGTTCATTGTTCATTGTTAATGTAATTCGCTGCCACCTTTACGAAGTAGGTATCTATCGCTGATCAGTTTAAGAGCGATTCTTCCAATTTCAGGATATGTTCTTTCTATGGCAGGTTGAATTACTACTCCTTCCATCATAGAATCTGGAGAAAGAAGGCTATCTTTATTATTAAATTGAGAAACTGTTTCCCAATTGTAAGCACCAAGGTAAAGTAGCGGTACTGTTGGTAAATTAAACTCTTCGCAGAAAGCTACAAAATCTTGATAATTAAGAAATTTACCGTGACGACGTACAGCAAATAAAGCAATACCAATTTTGCCGTTTTTCAAACCGTATTTAATATCTTGTACGCCGTATATTTCTCCGAAAATTTGAGTGTCTGCTGGTAGTTTTTGCAAAGCTTCGTTTTCATGATAAGCACGAATATAGACTAATTTTTTATTCGCTTCGCTATTTTTCCAGAAATAATTATGACTACCAATATGAACTGTTGAATCAGTATCTACTAAAACAGTAAAGTTAGTTCCATGAAGCTTTTCGGTAACTACTACTTCTTCTCCTTCAGTTAGAACATCTTTATAACGTTTGAAGTTTTCAGGAGCAGGAAATTTGTAGTGTTTGATTGGACTTTCCATTTCCCCGTTCATTGTTTGAGGAATTGGATATTCGTATTTGGTAACGCCAAAGTATTCGGTATAATCATCTCCGACTTTTCCTGTAAAATTTTCGCCGACAGGGATTAGCAAACCTTCCGAGAAGATTCCCCGCAGTTTTGCAGCACGGAGTTTTTTTGAATAGTATGAAGTAATTCCGAATTCTTCTACATATTTATCGGGAATAACACTATCAATTGGAAAGTAATAAGCTAAATCTCCTGGTTTAAAATTTCCCTTAGTTGAGATTACTTGGTACGCCATTCCGCTCATAGAAATGATATCTAATCTATCAGCATTAGGATGAGAATTAACGTTACTAATTTCTACTACTTCAACTTTAAATATGCTCATTTTTCACCTCTCTTGGAAAGTCGTGAGGCTATAAATAACTGTATTTATAGATAATTTGTAAAGTTTGAGTTTATTTTTCGCGGATACTAATTTTATATACTACTATTGTAGTTAATGTATTATAAATTGTCAATGTTTATCAATATATGAAGAAGCGGAAATTATAAATTAGCTGATTATAAAGTGTCTTCCGAAGTTATTTTCAATAGTCTTTGTCGAACAGTCTGTAAAGCTAACTGAGTTGATTCAATAAGTTCTTGATTGTTCTTAACTAGACGGAGTTGCAAAGCCTTTTGAAAAAAATCCTCAGCGTCAATATACTTACCTTGGTCAAATTTATTTTTCCCAGCATGTTGATAAGCAAAATCTAAATATGATTTAAGCTGTGGATGATTGTCACAAATTGAAATTGCATCTGAAAATATCTCATCGCTCGCAGCATAATTCCTTTCCCACTGATAAAGATGAGCCAAACGTATTTGATTTGATAGTTGAGACTTTTTATCGTCACACTGCTGGCTTAAAATAATCGCTTCGGAAAGAAAAATATGTGCAGTTCCAAAGTCACACAATATCCGACTATAAACCCCTATCAAACCAATTATTTGCAGCTTTTGTGATACATCCAAATTATTATTTAACTGCGAATTTAGAAAATTTATAGCCTGCTCATCAGGAGAATTTGCGACATCGCGCAAGTTGTCATCAAAGTGTGTGGATGTATCAAAAGGAAGATTTAGTAAATTCATCTTAGCCTCCAGGAATATTGATTACTTCAACGACTTACCGCTAA
>JBCCSG010000055.1:0-28024 GCA_039200565.1 Cyanobacteria bacterium P01_D01_bin.50
AACGCAGCATTTAGCCTGAATTGCAAAACTGCTTTAGCTATGGGAAATTACTTTTTCACCGATGCTAAAACTGGTGAAGAAACTAAAGTCGAGTTCAGCTTTGGATATATCAAAAATAAGGATGGAAAGCTGTTGATAATTTTACAAGACTCCTCTTTACCATTCAATCCAGAACAATAATTTGACTAGCCGTAAAGTCAGAATTTGGCGTTGCTGATTTAATGTATGAATTTGATTTATCGCATAATCGAAACCCTTGTAGAGACGCGATATATCGCGTCTCTACATTTAAATTCATACCCGAATTCAGCAACGCCCAGAATTTTAAGTTGATTAATAGGGATAAAGTTTATCAGATTTTACAGAAGAGTGTATTTGCAAAATCTGATATTCTTTAAAAGCATTTTTGACATTAGCTTCTAATAAATATTTGTCATTGCGAAGCCGCGTTTTTGCAATGACATTTTCTTATCCTACAATCGAAACTAAATCCTTTGAACTTGGCAACCCTCGAATAGATTCAGCAGCTCTTATAGCACGAATAACTGCTTGCGCCATAACCTCAGCAGAAGCGGCTCCAAGCAAAGTTAGATTGACATTCGCTGCCGATTCGCCAGTAGATAACGCAAAGATTGTGTCTCCGTCATACATAGTATGCACGGGATTTATTGTGCGAGCCAAACCGTCATGTGCCATTTGGGCAATTTTCTGGCACTGTGCCTTATCAAGTTTGACATCTACAGCAACAACTCCAATAGTCGTATTCATTCCGCCAAGTAAAGGAGGTAATTCTTCACCGTTTGCAATCGCTTCCATTGTTCCTAATAATTTTTTGCCGTCAGGAGAGCGTACTCCTGCGAGTAATTTGCCGTTAGATGGCTCAAATATATCACCGACAGCATTAACAGCAACGATTGCACCAACTGTAATTCCTGCTGGTAATTTAATTGATGCCGTGCCAATCCCGCCTTTCATTGCACGATTCACACCAAACAATTTTCCTACAGTAGCACCTGTACCTGCACCAACATTGCCTTCTGTCAATAACTTATCTGAAGCATTCTTGCAAGCTTCATACCCTGCCACAGCATCTGGACGAACTTTGGCATCTCCAACAGCCAAATCAAATAGGATTGCTGCGGGAACAATAGGCACTTTTGCTACACCTACATCGTAGCCAAGATCGCGCTCTTCTAAAAATTTCACTACTCCCGTAGCCGCATCAAGTCCAAAAGCACTACCACCAGAAAGCAGAATAGCGTGAACTTGTTGCACTAAATTTTTAGGATCGAGTAAATCTGTTTCGCGTGTTCCCGGAGCCGCACCGCGAACATCTACACCTGCAACCGCACCCGATCCAGTTAAGATAACTGTGCAACCTGTTAGACTACGGCTGTCAGTAAAATGACCTACTTTAATACCAGAAACATCAGTAATAGAACTATTCAAATTCGATTGAACAAGTTTAGATTGAGCAAATGTACGAATCGGCATTGAGCCTAACCCTAATGCTAAACTGCTTATAAATACTTTACGACGAGATATTTTGAAATTACTCATGTTATTGCGATCGGAAAATATAGTTTATAAGAGGATGTTTTAAAAGTCGAATTTAATACTCAATCTGGCGATTTAAATCGCTTCTACACAAGCGAAACCCTTCTATGTCCTATCGGACACGCTCCGCTAACAAGGGTTTCAAAGCTATTAAGTCCACGCAGGTGGACTTTGCCTGTGTAGTAGCGGTTTTAACCGCCAGATACTTTTAAAACATCCTCTAAGCATAAAAAACCTAGTTTTTCAATAAAGCGGGGTTTCTAAATACTTTCTTTGTGCATTACATTAGAAATCTTATTATAAAGTAGATAACTGCTTAAAATCTCACACAACGGCAATTAAATATGACCACCTTAATAAAAATGTAATAATTTTAACAATCATTAAATTCCCTAATAAATTTACTATAATCATCCTTCATCGGTAAGTTTAATTCTCTTTTTATCCGTCTTCTAGTTGTAAAAACAGTTTCATTTTTAACGGGGTTATATCCTTCTTTTTCATATTCTTCCCAATACAAACCCACACCACATTTTTGCCAATTAGGTAATTCATTAAAGTTGATTCCGTGTTGAAATAATAATTCGTTTTTATCGGCTACCGATAAACCTTCCATAATGCTAGTAGCTTTGCGGGCTGTTTCTCCATCTCCACGCAAACACCAATAGCTATGAGAATTAAGCGAATTTCTATGTGCGTCTTGCTGTCTCCAGCGGAAATAATCTATTACTTGTTGAATATTCGCTAATTGAGAAATCCGACAGTCAAAACAACCCATATCTTCTAAAAGTAATGAAAATTTAGCACTGGCTTCTCCTGCTAAAACTGAGTTTATTTTGCGAGTTTTGCGATTAAATGTTTCATCTTCTAAACTAAATAATAAAGAAATTTCATCACTTTGAGTATAACCGTAAGTAATATCAAAGCCGCTATTCATTAAATGTTCTACGGTATTTAACATATAGTCGCGAAAACGTTCGTCGTAGGGTGCTTTAAATTTATGCACGTCTTTTGTTAACTTAGTAAAACCCCTTCCGTCTAACCTTGCAACAATATAAATTCCTGGTAGCACGCAATAATCGTGAGCGGTTTCAAATACCCGCATTTTAGTATCTAGCTCGTCAAATTTCACTATTCCACTCCTCAACGATAAACGAATAATCTAGATGGGTTTTTACCGAGTATATTGCATCAAATCCTTCGGTGTAACTTGGTAAAGTGAGTTTTTTATAAGTTGATAATATTCCTACTAAGGGAATCACTTTTTTACCGGAGCGTTGACTATTACGCTGTTTGCAATCTGCTAAATTTGAATTAAAGTAATATGCTAGCACTTGAAAACCTTGTGCTTTGGCTGGAATAATATATCTTTTTCTATCTTCTACTGTGGGATTAGTATTGTCTATAACGAATTGCTGCTTTGCTTCTAAACAAGCTTGAAAAATTAACTTTTCTCGGTGACGAGTTTTGAGCATATCAAGATTAATTCTGATGTGGGTATCAAGGAAATATTCACGGTAAAATGTTGATTTTCCTGCTCCTTGGATACCGATGAATATGATTGCTTGCATTATTTGTAGTAAACGATTTATCGCTTTAAAGAATTAGAGGGAATAGGGAATAGGGAACAGGGAACAAGTAACAGGGAACAGCGAATATAATCGAGGTGAAATGTTATACAATAATGTTTTGTTGATGTTAATTTGGTATGTGTGATTTCAAAATGTAGGGGGACTAAAGTCCTTACTACGAACCTTTTATTGATAATTGAAAAAACTGCCATTTGTGTCGGGGAACCTACTTCTAAATCTTCTTCTCCCACACTTTTAAATTCCACGCTATAATTAAAATTTTCTCCTACTTGATTTGCCCATTTTTGAAATTCTGCTCTTGTCCATTCAAAGCGGTGATCTTTATGACGTAATGTTCCTGCGGGTAAATTTTCAAATTTAACGTTATATTCTATGTTTGGTGTGGTAACTATTACCGATTTTGGTCTTGCAAATTCAAATAAAACTCTTTCAAAAGCATTTAATCTGGGTAAATCAAGATGTTCTATTACTTCAATTACTGCTGCCGCATCGTATCCGGTAATGCGTTTATCTGTGTAAGTTAAACCGCTTTGAATTAACTGTAATTTTTCCCATTGATTGCGAGGTAAATACAGTCTATCTAATCTTTCTTTGGTAATTTCTAAAGAACGATAGGAAACGTCTACTCCGGTAATTGTTTCAAAGTAACTGTCTTTCAAAAGTAATTTGAGTAAATTACCTTGTCCACAACCTAAATCTACAACCTTTTTGGCATTATTCTGTTTTAAAGTTTCTACAACTGAATTCAAACGCTGTTTATTTAAACTCAATGGTTTTTCAACTGCTGCTTCTTCTTTATCATGATTTTCTTCCGCACTATCTGGATCTGGTTCGTTTTCTGTTAGTTGCGCTAAAGCAGAGCGAGTTAAGCGATATTGTCGTTTTAAATAGCGTTTGGTAATCTCTTCTTTTAATGGATGTTCCTTTAACCAACCTTCGCCGTGACGCAATAATTTTTCTACTTCTTCTTCGTCTACCCAGTAGTGTTTATTATTATCTAAAACTGGTATCAAAACATAAAGATGGCTGAGTAAAAGCGAAAGTGGTAAGGTGTTTTGCAATTCAACGGTGAAATATTTACTGTCTCCCCACTCCGGAAAAGTTTCATCTAAAGGATAATTTTGCAAGCTTACTTTATAACCCAAAGGCTCAAACAATTCTCGCAAGAAACCTTCGCCATTATGGCAAGGTAAAACCGATATTTTTGCTACTAACGGTATTGCAGTTTCTACTAATTCCGGTTTATCCTTACAACGCCCACCCAAAGCAGTACCAAATACTTGAGATATCGCCACGCTGAAAAATGAAGAAGCTACATAAGGGCGATCGCTCACATAAGCATCCAGCGTTAATGTTCTTTTTCTAACTAATTTTACCGGGTTGATATCTAATAATAATGCTGCGGTACATTGTTCGTTTGTTGCTTCTGGATAGAAAACGTGTGCTTCTCCAAAGGAAAGCGAAAACGATTGACAGCTATTTGGGTGCTTGTGTAGAAGATAACCCAAGTCGGTTGCAGGTTGGTGGGTTGTAGCGATGGTTAGCAGCATTTAGTTTTTAGTTTAAGCTCCAAAAGACATTCTTTAAGGTAGCATTTTGGATTTGATAAGTTTTAACGCAGAGTGACGCAAAGGTAAGCACGGAGGGGCGCAGAGTAAGTGATTGCGATGAGCCGTGCAGTTAGTGGCGATCGCACTTGACTTTTCATTTTTTTAGGTAATAATTACAACTATTATTTACCACTGTATTACGTATTAATATATAGACATACTCGTAAAAACTTTTTAAAACACTGATTAATAAATGCACAACAGCTTATACCCTCAAAACCTAATTTTCACCTGTTGTGGAGAATCTTTCAAGGTTTGTGAATGGTTTTTACGACGATTGAATTACCAAAATTTGAAAAATAAAGAATAATTTTTTAATCAGGGTTTACTACTCTGGTTTATCGAGCAAATTTAATTGATACTAAACTATCAAGCTTATTACCTAAAACTAATTTACTATTTTCAGCCCCAGCTTTAATCTGCTGCGGTTTTTTTTATGTTTCTTTTTATTAACTATCCCAACAAGCGTTTCAATCTTTTATATACATCATCATCGTTACGTTTACCGACTAAAATAACTTCAACTAAGTCTTCATCAGGTAAAAATCTGTAAACTATTCTGAATTCACCACTATCAACACGGTAATATTTTTCATAACCCGATAGTGATTTACTATCTGTAGGCAAAGGATTTACGTTTAAAGCTAATACTTTTTTTGCAATCTGTGCTGCAATTTTCGGTTGCAAACCGTTTAAAAAATCAAGAACAGTTTCTAAACCATCAAGCTTTGCCATTTGCTATATTCTGTAATGCATTTATAAAAGCTTCACTCCCTACCATTTTTGAATTACTATATGCAACATTAGCTTCTTGAGCTAATACCATATCTTCTAATTCTTCCAATCTCTCAACTAATTTCTGGTAAGTTTCTGCTGACATGATTACATGGCTTGGGCGTGATTGTTTCGTTAACAAAACTGGTTCAACAGCAGCTTTATCAAAAACCTCACCGTGTTTATTTCGAGCATCTGTAAGTGAGTAATTTTGCATATAAATTAAAAAATGACAAAAGAATGACTATTTTGTACATTATGACTATTTTCTATTATACGGCATATTTCATCTTTATGAGGTACATTCGGACACAAGAGTATTGATGGGTTGTAGCGATGGTTAGCAGCATTTAGTTTTTAGTTTAAGCTCCGAAAGACATTATTTAAGGTAACATTTCTTAAATTAAACATATCTTGAATCGTAGTTAGTTTATATAATGCTCGCGGGTTCTAAAGGGCTTTCAGATACTCTATAAAACTCTTAAAACCACAGGATTGTAAAAATATTTTCTGATTACTCCTAACTCTTAACTCCTAACTCCTAACTCCTATTCCCTATTTTGTCTTAATTGTTGAATATTATCTTCCCAATTTCGACCATCGAAAGGTACTATTTCAAACTGGGATATTACATCATCGTCGAGACAGTGTACGTTTACACTAACACAGTCGGGATGACTCCGAGGTGTATAAAAAGAATGAATTCCACAATGCCGACAAAATTTGTGCTTCGCTACGCCAGTATTAAAAGTATAAGTTGTTAAATTATCTTCACCTTTTAACAAATTAAAATTATCTTGCGGCACTATTAAATGCAAGAAACCCTTCTTAGTGCAAATTGAACAGTTACATTTTAGAAGCTTGCGATCGCCAACTAAAACCCGGAAACGCACTTCACCACAATGACATCCACCTTCGTAAGAAACTAATTTGTCAATATTTGTTCTCATAAATTTATAGGTATTCCTTTAGAAAGTCTAATGGTTCATCTTCCCAAGCAGGTTCGGGAACCATCCAACTTAATTTTGTGATGATATCTTCTTCTATTTCGTCGCTATCCTTTCTGTCAAATAATTCCACCAAGATTTTCCAGTCACGCTTGTTAAATTCCACTAGGGGTGGAGCGTGTGAACCGAAGTTTTTGGTTGACATATGGCTTTTCACAGATTAGTAAATATGTCTCAAGTCGGTATATTTTGATTCAAAAATTATATTTTTAGTCAGGTTTTTCTCCGTCTTTATACTGTTGGAGAACTTAAACAATGATTAAAAACAAGATAGTTTTTGCTAATTTACTATGGTTATCGAGAAAAATCATTGTTTTTGAGCTACTCCCCAAAATTTAATCGAGGAGATTTAGATGTTCGTGTTATCTATATAGCTTATCGTCTAATTTCATGTGCATGAAATTGCTAGTGAATTGATGGTTCATCCTATCCGAATCTTGGCATTGCTCTCAACCTTGACGGGTACCTATAAGATTTTTTTTAGAAGAAAAAATCATATTGGGAACCCTTGAATCATATTGCGTGGAAATTTCTCAATTAATTCTAAGTTAAAGACTTCCCCAAAGCATTGTGCAACATGAATTCGTATTTCATCACTGGTAATACTAGGTATCCAATCAGTTAATCTGGCTACAGGTTTATCGGATATACCGCAAGGCACAATACGCTCAAAGCCTTGCATATCAGGACAAACATTCAATGAAAAACCGTGCATAGTAATCCAACGAGTTACTTTTATACCAATAGCTGCAACTTTTTTACCTTCTAACCATACACCAGTGAGTGAGGGTATACGTTCTCCTTGCAATTTGTAAATTGCTAATACGCGAATTAACACTTCTTCAAGTTGGCGCAAATACCAGTGCAAATCTTGATGATGACGCACTAAATTCAAAATTGGATACCCTACCAATTGTCCCGGACAGTGGTAAGTTACTTCACCACCCCGTTCGACTCGATGCACCTCATAAGTATTTTTATCAGTAGATTCAAATTTCAAAAACTCGTTGCTTGCTCCTCGTCCTAGGGTATATACGGGAGGATGCTCTAGTAATATCAGCGCATCATCCAAACTTGGATCTTTAACGCGCTGAGAATGAAGTTCTTTTTGCCACCTCCAAGCATCTAGATATGGCATGACTAGTTGGTTGTATAAGAAACATCGGTTCATGATGGCAGATCTACTACGAAAACTAGCAAAAAGCAAGAAGTGTAAGACACTCATTGTGTTTCAAATTACTGTTATTGAGTCAATAAATGTCAAGCTATGCAAAGGATTTTAAAGGAAAGTCACATTAATAGCTTTTGTAAAAAATGAAGTGTTAATTTGAATATATGACTCGATGTTCTAAGGAGCAGTTCTCTACAATAGCCATCACGCATCTCTTAAAAGTCGAAATATAAAGAGCGGATGGCGTTGACGGGCACTTATGAGAATTTTTTTTAGGAGAAAACAATTCTCATGGGAACCCTTGACCCGATTTTTGAATTGATTAGCGGATAAAATTTCCAAGAAGACTTGTTTGTCTATGAAAAGTACGTTTTTAGAACCTCCTCGTAACAACTATAAAGTCGGGGGTAGAATTCAGCATTTATTTAACCAGTTGGAGTAGAAAAAAGAATTGATTTAATCGGAGTGTAGCTTAAATACGAGAAAATTTCGCATTAAGTAAGAATAGTTGCAAATAAGAATATTTCGCAACCTAATATAAACGGGAGTTGTGAAACATACCGTAACTAGTCATTCAGACTTTTTTTATACCAGAAAAATATTCAAGCGGGAGAGTTTTCATGAAGCTTGTTATCCACGGCAAAAATATTGAAATTACAGATGCGATTCGGGAATACGTACATCAAAAAATAGAGAAAGGGGTAAATCATTTCCAGCATATTACTAACGAAGTGGATGTACATTTGAGCGTAGCTAGAAATCCCCGAATTAATCCAAATCAAACAGCGGAAGTCACGATTTACGCAAACGGAAATATTATCCGTGCCGAGGAGAGCAGCGAGAATTTATATGCCAGTATAGATTTAGTAGCGAATAAAATTTCACGTCAACTGCGAAAATACAAGGAAAAACGACAAGATAAAAAAGTTCACACTAATAACAACATTATTGAAGAAACAATTCCAGATTTAGTAGCTAAAGATTTAATTGGCGATCGCACTCCCGAATTACCGCAAGAAGTAGTCCGTACTAAATATTTTGCCATGCCGCCGATGAGTGTGGCACAAGCTTTGGAACAATTGCAAATGGTGGGACATGATTTTTATATGTTCCATAACAGTGAAACAGACGAGATAAATGTGATTTACGAGCGCAACCACGGTGGTTACGGTGTACTTCAACCCCGCCATAACGTTCATTCCAACGGTAACAGTAACGGTAAGGGTAAAGCCTCTCACGGAAACTTTAACATGGCAGAAAAACTAAATTCTGTCCGCTAAAGCGCGAAAAATAAGATAATCATTTATCTGATTATTGCAATTCATTCTCCAGTGTACTGGGGGGTGAATTGCTTTGGCGTTCATTTAATCTATGCCTTTATAAATTTGAAAGAGGTTTATAGTTGAAGGGAAAAAATGTAAGAGTATAAAGAAATGTCTCTAGAACCTTGTAAAGTTTGTGGTGTTCTTAACAGTAGTGAAGAAGAAATTTGTCTGAGCTGCGGTTTTCCTACCATTGGACGAAAACGACCTGTAATATTTCAAATTGCTGCAATTCTTCTGGTTTTAGCTTTTCTCATACCTTTAATTTCTACCTTAATTAATTTGATTAAACCGCAGCAAGAGCCAGAACCATCAACGACTACAAAAATATCTTTAAGTACTTAGGCAAAATTAATTTTAGATTTTCTAGTGCAGTTTGATACATTTTTTCTCCCGATAGAGTTAAAACGTATCCCTTTGGTAACCTCTCAAATAGTCTCACACCCAAGTTTTCTTCCAAAGCACTTAATCGACGGAATACTCTGGTGTGATGTACTTTTAGTTGCTTTGCTTCCCCCGCCACACTTTTTTCTCTAGCGATCGCCAGTATATAACGTAAATGATCCCATTCTATTAGTTCAGCGATCGCATTATTTCCTCCATTACGTCACAAAGGTGAGGAATCATCACATTTTATATCCATATGCTCGGCTCCCCAATCTCTCATGGAAATCATAATTGCCTCCAGAGTACGACCATAATCTGTAAGGGAATATTCTACGCGCGGCGGTACTTCAGCATAGACTTTTCGCGCGACAATCTTATCTTTTTCCAATTCGCGTAGTTGATTAGTAAGCATGCGCTGGGTAATGCCTTCGATTTTTTTCTTCAATTCGCCGAAGCGCAAGACATCATTCTGCAAGAGATTGAAAATAATCACGGGTTTCCACCGTCCACCAATTACAGATAACGTGGCTTCGACAGAGCATCCATAGGGACGATCACAATTGTTTTTGTGCATCATAATTCTTTCCACTTTTCAATAGTTACTTTTTTGTAACTACATAACAAAATTGTGCGTACTTGTTATTTTTCGTACTTTTATCATATTTTGAATCATAGAAATCATAAAGAAAGAGATCGATATGACTTACGAAAATTACACTACATTCAAGGCAACAAAGGATGGAGCTGTTCTTACTGTTACTTTTGATTATCCCCCTGTGAATGTTCAAGGGATTCCAATGCTAGACGATCTAAATCGTTTGGCGGAAACGCTCGAAGTCGATGGCAGTGTCAAAGTTGTTGTTTTCCAATCTGCTCACCCAGAGATTTTTGTGGCCCATGCTGACACAAATTTCCTCAAAGACATGTCCACGACTGCGGTATCGCGCGATGAGGTGAAACTGCTTTATTTGCAGACTACCCTGGAGCGTATTAGTAAACTGCCACAGGCAACTATCGCCAAAATCGAAGGGTTCGCACGGGGTGGCGGCCATGAATTTGCCCTCGCTTGTGATATGCGCTTTGCAGCTCGTGGCAAGGCAAAATTCATGCAGATGGAAGTCGGTATGGGGATTCTGCCTTGTGGTGGTGGTGCGTCACGCATGGCGCGTCAGGCAGGCTTAGGACGTGCATTGGAAATTATTTTAAGTGCCCGTGATTTTGATGCAGATCAAGCAGAAGCCTATGGCACTATTAATAAGGCTCTCGATGCCAACAAGATTGGTGCTTATGTCGATGAGTTGGCAAAACGCATTGCCCATTTCCCAGCTGATTCGATTAATGCTTGTAAGCAGGCTGTCTATGCTTCAATCGACAAACCAATTGAAGATGCTCTTAGAGAAGAAGCTTACTGGCTCTATCAGGCAACAAGCAAAACACCAGCGATTAAGCGTTTCCAATTCGCAGATGACAAAGGCTTTCAAAATGATATGGAGAACCAGCGTGGCTGGGACCAAGGGGTGATTGCTATTCAGGAAATTGAATAATGAGTACTAGCCATGCAAAAAACTATTTTAATTACTGGCTCTACCGATGGTATTGGACTGGAAACAGCAAAGATGCTTACTTCACTGGGACACCATGTTTTATTGCATGGTCGTAATCTAGAAAAGCTCGAAAAAGTGCAAAAAACACTTCTTGAACTCAAGGGTGGCGGATGTATTGAAATCTACTTGGCCGATCTGTCGCTCATGAACAATGTCGAGGAACTCGCGAAGACTGTGGCGGAAAAGCACTCTAAACTTGATGTGCTAATCAATAATGCAGGTGTCTATAATACTCCCAATCCTGTCACCCAGGATGGACTTGATGTACGCTTTGCTGTCAATACCATCGCTCCCTATCTGCTTACACAAAGGTTATTGTCACTGTTCGGTACTTCAGGACGGGTGATTAATCTGTCCTCCGCTGCTCAATCGACTGTGAAAGTAGAAGCACTGACTGGACAAGTCAAGCTGCGCGATGGAGCAGCTTATGCACAAAGCAAACTGGCGCTGACAATGTGGTCCCGCAGTCTAGGGCTTTCCCTTAAGCATAGCAGTCCTATAATTATCGCGATTAACCCTGGGTCATTGCTCGGCAGCAAAATGGTGAAACAGGCTTTTGGGGTGACCGGTGGTGATATCCGCATTGGGGCAGAAATACTGACTCGTGCAGCACTGAGTGATGAATTTAGAACTGCTTCAGGTCAGTATTTCGATAATGATTCAGGTCAGTTTACCTCTCCCCATCCTGATGCCCTTGATACAGGGAAATGCCAAGAGATTGTACGCGTTATTGAGAAGATTTTAGCTTAAACGTTGGTGGTACATCAAATAAGTGATGGTCAAAAATTTTCCCCATGAAGAACATAACAAGGTTTTTATTACTCGCACTTGCACTCTTCATAACCGCTTTGGGTTGCGCGCAGATTACATCCCAAAGCATCGTTCCGAAACCCGAAGTAAAGCCAACTTCCGAGGTCGTCTTGAAGTCCGAAGTCCAGTGGGGACCCCTCAACCCCGCCCGTGGCGACAATAGCCCGAAGGCTGGTACTCTTTGGGGCGATAAGCCCTTCGGGCATGCGCGAAGCGATCGCACTGCCTCTGGAGCGTCAGGCTTCCTTGTAGAGTTTGTGGACGGTTTTTCGTCGCCACCTCACATTCACAATGTCACCTACCGTGGAATGGTGATTAACGGCCTGATTCACAACGATGACCCGAATGCCGAGAAGATGTGGCTGCCGAAGGATTCTTTCTGGACGCAGCCAGCCGGAGGTGTGCACATTACCGCTGCCAAGGGCAGCAACAACCTGGCGTACATAGAAATCGAGGACGGACCGTACCTTGTCCTTCCTCCTGAGAAGGCATTTTCTAGCTCGGAGAAGCCAATTAACGTAGACGTATCCAACATCGTTTGGGTCAATCAGCCCGGAATAACAGATTCAGCCAATGGACCAAAGGTAGCCTTTCTTTGGGGTAAACCCCAGGAAAATCAGTTGAACGGAACCCTTATTAAGCTACCACCTGAATTTACCGGAAAAATACGTAGCTACGGCTCCACATTCGGCGCTGTAGTAATCCAGGGTCAACCACAGTATGAAGTGGCTAATAATACCGAAGTCAAAACCTTGGTACCGGGTAGTTATTTCAGTTCCAAGGGAAAATCGGTGCATCAAGTCTCGTCTAAAGCAGGAGAGGAGAGCATCATCTATGTACGCACGAATGGCAAGTTCGATGTCATACCGGGATAGCCCAAGAAGTAACCGCGCTCGAACCTTAAGTTAATAATATTTAAATTTGGAGGTAAAATCCATGAAAGCAGTAGGTTTAACTCAATATTTACCCATTGATAACGAAAAGAGTCTGTTAGATGTTGAAATTCCTAAACCTACAGCGAAAGGCAAAGATTTACTGGTACAGGTTAAAGCTATTTCTGTTAACCCAGTAGATTATAAAGTCCGCTCTCCCCAAGATAAGGTTGAATCCGAACCCCGCATTCTCGGTTGGGATGCAGCAGGTGTAGTGGTAGAAGTAGGAGAAGAAGTAACAGAATTTCAACCTGGAGACGAAGTTTATTATGCAGGAGATATTACTCGCTCTGGTAGCAACAGCGAATTTCAGTTGGTGGATGCCAGAATTGTCGGTTACAAACCCAAGAATTTAGATTTTGCTAATGCAGCAGCTTTTCCTCTTACTGGCATAACTGCTTGGGAAGCTCTATTTGAGAGACTGAATATTGATAAAAAAGGAGCAGATGCGGGTAAATCAATTTTAATTATCAATGGTGCAGGGGGAGTTGGTTCTATTGCTATTCAAATAGCGAAAAAAATAGCCAAGCTTAATGTTATTGCTACAGCTTCTCGTCCTGAAACTATCGCTTGGTGTGAAAAACTTGGTGCTGATGAAATAGTTAATCATCGACATAATCTTGCGGAGGAAATCGAGAAAATTGGTTATCAAAATGTCGATTATATTCTTTGCTTAAACGATACCGATGGACACTGGAAAGCTATGACTAAAGCGATTAAACCCCAAGGCACGATTTGTTCCATTGTGGAAAACGAACAACCGCTAGATATGGATACTTTAAAGAGTAAGAGTGCTGGCTTTGTTTGGGAATTTATGTTTACTCGCTCGATGTACCAAACAGAAGATATGGCAGAGCAAAGTAATTTACTTAATCAGTTGAGTCAACTGATCGAAGATGGTGTAATTGTTACAACTTGCAATGATGTAGTCAAACCGATCAATGCTAAAAACTTAAGGGATGTTCATCAACGTCTTGAAAAGGGTAAAACTATTGGAAAAATTGTTATAGCTGAGTGGAGAAATTCTTAGCCGATAATCTTAGAATGCGAAAGGCAACTATGAAACTAACTGGAGGCGGAGCATCTCCGGCTCCGCACATTTGATATCCTTAGTGGGTAACGGTTAAAAATTTGGGGCACTGTGGGCGGTTTCGGTAGAAGCTTGTACTTCAATATCCTCCTGTTCGCGAACATTCAAAATATCAAGAGTATCCCAAATTTGCTGCAACATGGGTTGTAAACCTTCACCAGTCACTGCCGAAATTAAGAAAACTGGTGCATAGGAAAGATGATTTAATTCGGTTGCTAATGCTTCTAAATCCACCGTTTCTTTATCAATAGCATCTATTTTATTCAGCACAATTATTTGGGTTTTTTCCAGTAGCTCCCGTCCATATGCTTTTAATTCCTGGATAATCATGTTGTACTCGCCCATAACATCTTCGCTGGTTGCATCAATTACATGCAGCAATAGGCGGGTACGTTCGATGTGACGCAAGAAATCATGTCCTAATCCTGCACCTTGGGAAGCGCCTTCAATTAATCCGGGAATATCAGCAAAAACAGTTCCATCTCCTGTAGGCTTTCTAACTACTCCTAAGTTAGGTACTAAGGTAGTAAAAGGATAGTCGGCAATTTTTGGGCGTGCTGCTGATAAAGTAGAAATTAAAGTCGATTTACCAGCATTTGGTAATCCAATAATTCCTACTTCTGCTAACAGTTTTAACTCTAAACGTAATGTTTTAATTTCTCCATCTAACCCCGGTAAAGCATGTTCTGGAGCGCGGTTGCGGTTGCTCAAAAAATATTTATTTCCCAATCCACCTTTACCGCCTTCTGCAACCAATAAAGTTTGATCGGGTTTAATTAAATCCCCAATCAACTCATCGGTTTCGCCGTTATAAACAGCAGTGCCTGCCGGAACTTCAATTAATAAATCATCTCCAGATGCACCAGTACGATTTTTCGGACCACCCCGAGAACCATTTTGCGCTACGAAACGACGCTTGTATTTAAAGTCTAGTAAGGTTTGTAGGTTTTCCGAAGCGACTAAAACTACCGAACCACCGCGCCCTCCATTCCCTCCGGAAGGGCCACCAGCAGGTACATACTTTTCTCTGCGAAAAGCAACTATACCGTCACCGCCTTTGCCTGCTTCTACTTCAATTTTTGCTCGATCAATAAATTGCATGAATTAGTTTTTAGTGGTTAGTTGTTAGTTGCTAGTTGTATTAAAAGTTTAAGATGATAGATGCCTCAGAATCCAATGCTGGGTTTCGTACAAAAAACAAGAAAGCAATCCGAATAAATCGCTTTCCCAAATGTTATCAGCTAATCGCTGAGATAATTAGTACACCCAATAATTCTCCACAAGGTTCCAACTAGCAACCAACAACTATCAACTAACTAAATATATTCGGAAACATCCTCTTTACAATCATCAGCTAGATATGATAGTGCACGGAAACGCAAGCCCACGAGTTGTTCGTAAAGCGGGTTTAGTTTGCACAAGGGAGGAATATGTACAATTTTGCGTCCAAACAGCTTTACATCCCGCTCAAAAGGACATTGAGAAGGAATCATTTTGCATAGAAAGCGGGCAACTTTGGGATCTTGAACTTCTAAACCATCAAGCCAATCTCGTAGAGGATTTAAAGCTTCAATAGGCGGTTTTCCAGGAGGTGTAAGAGGTGAAGCAGTTCCTGAAGGGGCTTGTGTTTGTGGATTTTCTAGAGTGTGGCGCAGAGATTCCAGCAGGTTTTGTGGTTCTCCCAAAGCTTCACACAGTTTCTGCAATAGTTCGTCTTCACTGGGAGAATAGATTCCATCAGCAATGGCTACCATTACCGCTGTACGCAAGAAGTTTTCTGCGATTGGGGTACTTTTACCAAAAACGGCAGCTAATTCTTCTGGCGTTATGGCTTCAAATGATTCTACACTCATCCCAGGCACTAATTCTTCTTGGGTGATTGCAGTTATTAATTGCTTTTCTTGCTCGTCAAAGTTTCCGTCAGCCCAAGCAATAGTCAGCAGCCCACGCAGCCAAGCGGATATTTGTTCGCTGCTGTAAGGAGATTGAACAGCACTTGTCATAACTCACGTCTCTAACTTTCCTGCTTTACATACTAACTCGCCGTCTCATTATATTTTTTTTAGCTTATTGCTAATTTATATAAAAAAATATCTGCTTGATATATACATAATTGCAAATACTCCAATTAATACAGAAATCTTTAAATTAGAACTAATAAGTGAAATAAACCTGGATTTAACTGACTTTCCAGGGTATATTACTTGCTGCATAGAAACCATATTTCTGAGGCTTAATACTTGATGTGAATTGTTTGCGATGATATTATTGATAATTATTTTTATTTATATTTATATTTAGCAGGAAAATTCTACTTTTACCGTAAAGAGGTGCATTTTGAAAACCCAAATCAATCTTGGAACTATTCAAGAAACGCTATTAATTCCCCTTTTGGCAAGGGCTAAAGAACTAGAACAAGCTGAACCTATAGTTACAGATCCTAAGTCTCTTGAGATAATTCAAAAACTGGATTATGATTTCGAGAAATTCTCTACTAGTAATAATTCTCTTATAGGTAGTTGCTTAAGAGGGATGATAATTGACAATTGGGTAAGTAATTTCCTACAAGAGCATCCTCAGGGTACGGTTATAGAAATTGGTGCGGGTTTGAACACTCGTTTTGAGCGATTGGATAATGGTAAGGTGCGCTGGTTTGACTTGGATTTACCTGACGTAATTTATCTAAGACAAAAGTTTTTTGCAGAAACTTCCCGTCGTCAGTTTATCTCCGCTTCAGTATTAGATAATGATTGGATTCAACGAGTAAAAAAAACAAGTAACCCGCCCTACATGCTCCTGGCAGAAGGCGTGCTGATGTATCTAAGCGAACAGCAAGTTAAACAACTCTTTGATAAGCTTATTGAGAATTTTTATGGTTCACAATTTGCATTTGATTCCATATCGCCGCTGATGATGAAAAATCAACAGCGTCAAGGGTTCCCTTCAAAGTTTTTCAGGAGGAAAAAATTTACAGGGCACCCATGAAAATTTTTTTAGAAGAAAAAAATTTTCATGGGAACCCGTCGGGTGCCCGTCACGATTCAATCAAACACATGTCAGCAAATTTTGATTGGAGTATTTCAGATATACGCGAGATTCAGAATTGGAACTCCGGTTATCAGATGATAGAAATGGTGACTTTTGCAAATCTTGAAGCTAAATTTCTGCGGCGCTTTTCCTTGATAAACCGTTTGCTCTTCAAGTATGTTCCGCTCCTCAGAAATACTTATCGTCTGGCATTATTTCAACTCACTTAAACCACAACTACTAACTTCTCAGAAAGGAATAAAGAATGTTTCATTTTGGCATCGAACATGAGGTTGCTTTCATTGATAATGCTGGAAAATTTGCTGATTTTTCGAGTGTAACATTTGCTGATTTTAATCGAATAATCGAAAAATTACCTATTTATAAAGAAGATTATCCAAGCTTACGAATTGGAGACGCTGGAATTAGACAAAAGCGTTGGTATATAGAAGGTTTTGAACGCTTTACTGATTCTGAAAAAGTGGTTGACTGCATGCCAAAAGGAATCGAAATCCGAACAACTATAAATACTAATATTCATAGTACTATTACTGAATTATCCGAAAGCTTCCGTTTGCTCAAAGAAGTAGCAGCAGAAGAAGGATTTTTACCAGTATTAATTAGTTTTAATCCTTACCAAAATGAATTTGTACCAAATCCACCTTTTAATGACTACGAAATCGGACTAATAAAATCTTCTGCTGAAACGCAAACAGAGAAGATTGCGATGCTTACTTATGGTCCAGATTTGAATATTTCTATGCTAGGGTTAACTACCGAACGTATAATTGATATTGGTAGAAAGCTGACTTTTTACAGCCCTTATATTATTCCTTTTAGTTACACTTCTCCCTTTTATCAAGGTTCTTTATGGGAAGGCTTTTCTGTAAGAACTTTTATGAGAACTGGAAAAAGAACTGCAGCCAGAGTATTTGTTGAAAAACGAGAAGAATTAATCGACAGCTTTCCTTCTTTGACTGAAATTGCACGCATTCCTGCTGAAGTTGGAAGAATTGAATTTAAAGCTTTTGATAGCTGTAGTGATTTTTCTATCTATGCAGGATTATTAGCTTTATTAAAAGGTATTGCTTTAGATGAATCCCTATCAGGTAGAGCAACTATACCAGATGCATCAAAGCACCAAGTTTCCGCACAAGAAGGATTCGATAACGAGGAGATTTTTACAAATGCAAGGTCGATTTTAGAAGCAGCAGAAGTTGCCTTAGAAAAAGACTCCGATGTGAATTTACTTGCACCATTGAAGACTCTTTTAGAAAATCGAGAAACTCCTGCCCACGAGCTTCTCCGACTCTACAAGCATACTGGTTCAATAGAAACAGTCCTGAAACAAACTTACAGTAGTTAGTAATTATTCATGAACCTTTACTAGGTTAAGGAAGGGTTAAAGATAAAAGGATAAAAGGAAAGACAATCTATTTGGATACTCTCCTTTATCCTTTTCCTTTTTAGGAGTAGTGAGAAGCTAATTAAGCTTTATTTCTTCTTGTTTTCTGGCTTGAACTTCCTGCCAAACATCTTCCCAACGTTCGCTAATTAAATCTTGGAGCTTAGCTAAGTACTCCTCAGATTGATAATTATCTTCTTCATCGTTTAATTTACTGTCAGTGAATAATAAGCTTGGTATAGTTGAGGCTACTTTAATCATGATAAATTTGACGACTTCAAGGACTATTGCAATTTTATAGCAATAACTCTGCTAAGTTGTATGCAACTTTACAAAAGCTATCTTTATATATACATCAGCTTTCAGAATTTATAAGTAATTTTAAAACAATTGTTGAAAGGAAATTGGTCAATTTTGTATTTGAAGTTAAGGAATGTAAATATATTTACGCGGAGAATTTTAATTATTTGTAATTGAAAATACTAAAAACTAATTAGTTTAGTGAATTTATTTTGAATCACTAAAATACTTCTGTAAAAAAATATAACTAATCGCGCAATAACATTTGATGTTAATTTTCCTCTACGTAAAAAATAGAGGTATGAAAAGCCGATAAACTCTTGTTGTGTCCCTGTATTTCTTAGCAATCAAGCGCGTGAGCCTGACTGTACATGCACCCTCCGAAGACTTAATAAAGCCCTAGTGAGGATGTTTGGGTTATAGAACAATATTTGAATAAATCTGATAATTATCGATAAGTTTTTGAAGGTGCAATTTTTTCAATAGTAATTAAAGACTCCATTATTTCTTTGGCAATGGGTGCAGCAACAGTACTACCGAAGGTATTTTCTCCTTGTGGTTCGTCTACTAGGGCTAATACTACATAACGGGGTGATTCTACCGGTAATATACTAACAAAGCTAGTAATTTTTGAACCACTAATATAGCCTCCAGTGGCAGCAGCTTTTTCAGCAGTACCAGTCTTACCTGCAATGCGATATCCAGAGATTTGAGCAGCTTTACCGGAACCCTTATCAACCACACTTTCCATCATTTTTAATACCGTTTGAGTTGTTTTAGGAGAAAAAATTTGGCGGGGTACTGGCAAATTTATGCGATCGTGCATTCGTCCTTTGGTGTCTATCAGTCCTTTTACTACATGGGGGGTAACCAATTTACCACCATTTGCTAATGCTCCATGCATTTGAATTAGTTGTAATGCTGTTAATGAAAAACCTTGACCAAAAGAAGCTGTTGCTGGCTCAATAGGGGAATTAGTAAACTCTTCTTGTGGTTTCAGACGACTGTTAGTTTCAAAGGGCAAATCTGTATCGGATTTTTGTCCTAATCCCATTCTTTCGAGCCAGCCATAGTAAATACTTGGTTGCAATCGCTGGATGATTTTTACCATACCAATATTGCTGGAAGTTTCCAGAATTCGGGAAACATTGATTCTTCCATGGCTATTTTTCTCGGCATTTCTGATTTCACGATCTGCAACTTTTATCAAGCCCGTATCATTAAACACGTCTAATGGTCCAATAGTAGCTGTTTCCAGTGCTATAGCGACATTTAAGGGTTTAAAAGTGGAACCGGGTTCGTATAAATCGGCTACTGCCCAATTTCTAAATAAAGAAATATCCTCTTTAGTAAATTTATTATTGGGGTTATAGGTAGGCTGACAAGCCAGGGCTAGAATCGAACCATCCCAGGCATCCATGACAATTACCGCTCCGCGTTTGGCCTTGTATTTTTTTATTTGTTTTTGGAGAGCTAATCTCGAAGCGCGTTGTAAGCGGCTATCAATAGTTAATTGCATCACCAATTTGTCGAAGTTAAGAAATCCATCTGGGGCATGATCCGGCATTAATGCACCCTTACCATCTTTTGACAGACGTACTGTCTTCATGGAGCGTTCGAGTAATTTTTCTTGAGAATATTCTATACCCGCTTTACCGCGACGATCTGAATTTACATAGCCTACTATATCAGCAACTAAATTTTGATAAGGGTAATATCGGGAGTATTTTTTTCTTAAATCTATACCATTAAGTCGTAATGCACTAACTCGATCCGCGACTTCTTCTGCTAACTTAGACGAAATTAAAATATTGCTTTTTTGCTTAGTAAATCTAGCTTCTAATTTATCGGCATCTTTATTTAAAATAATTGCCAGCCTCCGTGCAATCTTAGATGGAGACTTATCTTTGTCAAACAGCTTGGGATGCACGCGCAAACTATAAACCGGAAGATCGATCGCTAAAACTCTTTTGTTGCGATCCACTATTTGACGACGAGGAATAAAAGGACGCATGCTGAACATTTGCTGATTTCGCGCCTTTTTAGTTAGTTTAGCTCCGTCCACAATTTGTAAACGATATAAGTTTATTCCTAAGCCGAAGCAAGCTGTTATTAATACACCCCAAATCAGAAATAATCGATTTTTTGGGCTATGTGAAATAGGTGGAGATTCTGCTGCAAATTTTCTTTTATTTCTACTCTTTAAAGTACTAGGATTAAAGCGCGATTTCCTATAATTTCTTTTGGGAATTTTGCTGGTTTTACCTGGAAATTTCTGCATAATGCTTGTCCTCTACTTTGAAGGTTTTGGGGAAGGTTTGCATGCTATATCCCGTTATATTTACGGTGTTTCTATCTGCCATCGGTATGGCTCTACTATCGTTATGGTGCAGTAAAATTGCTGTAAAAAATTATATAAAACTTTAAGTATAGCCATAATTTCGATGAATTACTTTACAGCATTTTTTTTGCTACATACGATGGTAATTTCTTGAAACCCTATAATTCTAAATAACCTTGATGGTGATAGATAAATTTTGATAAGTAGGTCGGCGTTGAAGATTATAATACCGGAAGAGGGAGTAGTGAGTAGTAATAAGGCTTGGAAGCCAAAAAACTAATATAGCGCCAGTTTATTTGTACTGGCTTACTTGTGAAAATATTTGCTCACAATTACGTATTTTAATATCCCAAGGCATTTGAAGGTGGTGGTTCTGTTTTGCCAGATTCTTTCTCAACATCTCGGGAATTTAATGGTGTAGTTTCTTGCAGGAAAATAGTGTTTGCTGGAGTTGGCGATACTAATCCAGAACGAGGTTTTTCGGCTTCTTGTGCCATTTTATGTTTCAGCATCTCATCATGTTTTGTTAGCTGGCGTTCATCCCGCTGTAACTCTTGTAACTGCTTATAAGAACGACTCCACAAGTGTTGAGAATATACCGTCCAACCGTAAACTATTAATGTTGTAGCCACTAACAGAAAAGTTACGATGGAAGTCTTACGGTGAAAAGAATTCCAGCGCATTAACCATATTGGTACTTTACTACCATCTGGCATCACGGGTATCGCTTTTTGATTTTTATATTCGCGACTTTTGTTATTTACATTATTAGAATTTATCCGTTGGGATCTTACTCTTGGAGATGACAAATTATTAGAGTTAATACTCGAACTATTTTTTGAGAACAAAGAAGGTTTATAATGCCTTTGTCTACTTAAAAATTCAGGAGTAGATTTTGGAAAAGGTGGAAGGCTTGTATATTCGTTGACTCTAGAACCCCTAATGTTGGTTTCTTTTGGGGTAGAATCTTGCCTCAACCAGCGTTTCTTGCCTCTCAAATTTGATTTACGAATAGCAGCCATAATTTTTTAGGTTAGAAATACTGTACTTTAGAAAATTTGATCGGAAATTGGACAATAAGATTTACTACGATATACCGGCATCATATTGTACACCCGTTTTCAAATATTTGCGGAGATGGTTTCCATAAACTTAAATTTTTCGAGGGCTGTAGTTTCACAATGAGTTCGCCGCATCATAACATCTAAAGTATGAAAATACTCATCTGTCACAGATATTTTACTTCCATAACATTCTAATTTCTGGTATAGTGCGTTTTTTTGTAACCCAAACCACTAAATGCACTTCAAAAGTGATCGATTTACAAGTATTTAACTCTCGTATTAACTATAAAAGCCGCTTACGTAAGATTTAGTCAGTATAAAAATGAATCATTTTGTTTGTAAAAGCTAATTGAAACTACAATATTTAAAAAAATCATCAAATAAGGTATCGTATTCAACAGGCTAAAAATAGTTCTTGAATCAATTGGTGAAAGAATAGTTATGAGAATTAAAACCTTTGGTTTTGCTTTATTATTAGGTTTGGCTACAACTCTTGGAGCCTGTGAAAGTCCAGAAGAAACCCCTTCGACTGATACCCCCGCTGGCGAACCAGCTGATGCTCCAACTGCTCCCCCTGATGCTAAGGCCACTCCGACTACTGCTCCGTAGTTAATTGTCAGTATTTAGACTACTGTCAGTATTTTTTGCAAGTTCGCTCTTCACTTTTTATATATCCATCATCATTACCCAGGTTTACCTGCTTGTAAAAAAATGCTAAGCGCTCCTTTACTTCATTCCTAGATCAAGGCTGATAACAAGTTTCTACCTGCATAAAAATTTTACGCTCCCCGTTCATATGCAGGCAAATTAATTGGTGTATTTAAAAGGATATGCTGCCTTTTCAACAAGCGCGATCGACATTTCTGTAATCAGGGAAGGGCATTCCTAAATTGACGATTGTTTTTTGGAATTACTGTAATTGCGGAAGAATAATCCATCCTCTATGACTTCTCATAATTCACATATTGTAAATTAAATTACACATAGTAGTATTTTTATGTATTTGCTGCCAATTTTTAATCGTTTGGGATTGCTTCCTTAGGCGGCAATGACTATTATTACGATATCCCTGGGTAAGTACTAAACTTGCAAAAAATCAACAAATGAGGATATTAGAAATCAAAAGAGTGATTTTATTAATACTCTTAAGTACGGTAAGTAGTATTTTTATACAATTATTTTTATATCATAAAATATCTGTGATCGCACTACCCCCACCAGAGGATATTCCAGAAGAAATATTAAGAACAGAAATTATTATAGAAGCGCGATCGCCAATTGATGGCAAATTCCTCAACCCTGCCGAATATGCTCAACTACAAGCACAACTAAAAACACGCCCCTACCCTCCCAAACTTAGTCCCACAGTTAGGGACACGGTATTTCTGTTGCGTTTACGCAAGATACTCAAAACGCTTTTTCCCTTTGTGGATTTTTAAAAAATTGGTTGTGGTAATAGTTTATTGAGTTAGGAGTTGGAAGTTAGGATTTAGGAGTTGGGAGTTGGGAGTTAGGAGTTGGGAGTTAGGAGTTGGGAGTTAGGAGTTGGGAGTTAGGAGCTAGGAGTTGGGAGTTAGGAGTTGGGAGTAGTTAATGAAGAATTTTGAATTCTGCTACACAAAACTTTATTAAACTTATGCAAATCCAGCCATTCAACTAAAGAAGACTTTAAAGGGTTTGCTTCTTGCTTCCACCAAGGGAGTGGGCTCCAACAGTCCCCAAGCGTAAATTCGGGTGTAGCCTACCCTAGGAGTGAAAAAATTGTTTTGAAGCTTTTAGTCATTGTTCATCCATTATTTTCAGCAAATTTAACGAATTGTGGATTCCCATTCGACCTTTTTACAGGCTTGCTAGTAAGACATCGACCGTGGTTTACCTTCCCAGATTTTTTTAAGCCTTGGTTTTCGGCATTAGTTTAAGCATATATGTACTTTGCCTGTTAAGGCAAGAGAAGGGATGAAAACTTACTTTAATTGCAGAAGTTTAAGTAAGTTTAAACAATAATTTCACGATTTAATCATGCTCCCCATCTCCCCACCTCCCTACCTCCCCATCTGCTTATACCTCATATGTTTTTCCAAATTTTCAATTTTCTTTTCCAAGAAATGGGCAAAAATTACAAATAAATGTAAAGAATATATATAGATATACAAAAAGTAGATTCACTAATTCATAATATCCAACGAAATTAGCTCCATGTCTATGACCACTATTGCCCCAGAACAGGTTAACAGTATAATTTGGAACCAGCACCACGATCCATTTGAAGTACTTGGTTCCCATCAGATAGAAAAGGATGGTGAAAGCGTCTGGGTTGTGCGAGCTTACCTACCTAATGCTAGCGATGTGTGGGTTGTTCTTCCAGAGGAACGGAAGGAAGAACAAATGCAAAGCGTACACGATCCCCATTTTTTTGAATGTACAATAAATACTAAAGAGTTAGCTAACTACCAGCTTAAGGTTAAAGAAGGAGACCTTGAACGGGTAATTTACGATCCTTACGCCTTTCGTTCTCCCAAACTAACGGAATTTGATTTGCATCTGTTTCATGAAGGCAATCATCACCGGATTTACGAGAAATTAGGAGCGCATCCCACCGAAATTAAAGGAGTCAAAGGTGTTTGCTTCGCTGTTTGGGCACCGAATGCACGTAATATTTCAGTGTTAGGAGATTTTAACAGTTGGGATGGACGTAAGCATCAGATGCGTAAAGGTTCCACTGGAGTGTGGGACCTATTTATTCCTGAATTGAAGGTAGGAGAACACTACAAATACGAAATCAAAAACTTCGACGGACATATTTACGAAAAATCCGATCCTTACGGTTTTGCTCAGGAAGTTCGTCCTAAAACTGCATCTATTGTCACTGACTTAGATACTTATGAATGGAGCGATCGCGAATGGATGGAAAAACGTCGTCATAGCGATCCACTTTCACAACCAATTTCAGTCTATGAAGTACATTTGGGTTCGTGGTTGCATGCTGGAACGGAGGAACCGCATCAATTACCAAATGGTAAATCCGAGCCTGTGGTGCAGGTTTCGGAACTCAAACCTGGGGCGCGCTTTCTAACTTATCGAGAATTAGCAGAAAAACTGATTCCTTATGTTAAAGAATTAGGTTATACCCATGTCGAACTGCTACCAATTGCCGAACATCCCTTTGATGGTTCTTGGGGATATCAAGTAACTGGTTATTATGCTGCGACTTCCCGTTTTGGTAGTCCTGAGGACTTGATGTATTTTGTTGATGAATGTCACAAAAACAACATTGGTGTCATTGTCGATTGGGTTCCCGGTCATTTTCCTAAAGACGGACATGGATTAGCTTTCTTTGATGGTACGCATCTTTACGAACATGCAGATCCTCGTAAAGGCGAACACAAAGAATGGGGAACTCTGGTGTTTAATTATGCCCGTCATGAAGTGCGTAATTTCCTGACGGCGAATGCTTTATTTTGGTTTGATAAATACCATATTGACGGTATTCGGGTTGATGCGGTGGCTTCAATGCTTTATCTTGATTACTGTCGTAAACCAGGGGAATGGGTTGCAAATGAATATGGCGGTAGAGAAAACTTAGAAGCAGTAGAATTCCTCCGGAGTGTAAATCACCTGATCTTTAGTTATTTTCCCGGTTCGGTTTCCATTGCGGAAGAATCAACTTCATGGCCTATGGTATCTTGGCCTACGTACACCGGTGGACTGGGCTTTAATTTAAAGTGGAACATGGGTTGGATGCATGATATGCTCGATTACTTCAGCATGGATCCTTGGTTCCGTCAGTTCCATCAAAACAATCTTACCTTCAGTATGTGGTATCACCACAGCGAAAACTTTATGTTAGCGCTCTCCCATGACGAAGTGGTGCACGGTAAGAGTAATATTATCGGTAAAATGCCCGGAGATAGATGGCAAAAGTTCGCAAACGTGCGTTGCTTATTTGCTTATATGTTCGCTCATCCTGGCAAGAAAACCATGTTTATGAGCATGGAATTTGGGCAGTGGAGTGAATGGAATGCTTGGGCTGATTTAGAATGGGGCTTGATGCAGTTCGAGCCACATCAACAGTTAAAGACATTTTTCCAACATTTGAATGAGCTTTACTGTAGCGAACCTGCTTTATATAGCCAAGATTTTGAAGAAGCTGGGTTTCAATGGATTGACTGTAGCGATAACCGCCACAGTGTAATTTCATTTATTCGCCGCGATAAAGATTCTGATGATTTTGTTGTTGCTATTTGTAATTTCACACCACAACCCCATTCTCACTACCGTATCGGCGTACCGGAACCAGGATTTTATACTGAATTGTTCAACAGCGATGCGCGGAAATACGGCGGCAGCAATATGGGTAACTTAGGTGGCAAATGGACTGATAATTGGTCAATGCACTCTCAACAGTACTCTTTGGATTTATGTCTACCACCTTTAGGAGTATTAATTTTGAAATTAGATAGAAATAAAACTGGTGAGGTGATGGAAAAATAATCAAATCTAGACCATCGTGATCTTAATATCCCCCAGTTTTTTCAAAGCTGGGGAACGTTAACATCCTCATTGAGTCTTGAGGTGTGTCAAGATGGAATATGTGGACTATAATGATTAATTACCGTGTTGTCGGAGTATCCTAACGATAGAGAGATCAAGTCTGTTTCCACAAATGGTAATGATATCGTGCAGAAGACAGCAAGTTGAGGAAGAATTGCTCGATAGCGAAGATTTATCTCGTTTAGCTTTTAACGATGCAGCAATTGGTATGGCGCTTGTAGCCCCTGATGGGCGATGGTTAAAGGTTAATCGTGCTTTGTGCGAAATTGTTGGCTACTCTGAAATAGATTTGCTGAATACAACCTTTCAAGAAATAACCCATCCTGATGATTTAGAGAAAGATTTGGGTTACGTAAATCAAATGCTTGCGGGTGAAATTCGCACGTATCAGATGGAAAAGCGTTACTTTCACTCTAGCGGACATATTGTTTGGATTTTACTCAGCGTTTCTTTGGTATGGGATAAACAAGAACAACCACTGTACTTTATCGCTCAGATTCAAGATATTACTCCACGCAAGCAAGCCGAAGCCAGATTAAAAACTTTACTTACAGAATTAGAACGTAGCAATCGCGATTTAGAAGACTTTGCTAGCGTCGTGTCACACGATTTAATGTCACCGCTGCACAAAATTCAAATTCTTTCGGAATATCTCCAAGAAGACTACAATGAAGTTTTAGATGAACAAGGAATTGACTATATTAACCGCATTGTCCGAGTTAGAAGTCGAATGCAAACCTTAATTGAGGATTTACTCAATTTTTCTCTTGTTACAACTCAAGGACAACCTTTTACACAAGTCAATTTAAATAAAGTTGTGCAAGGAGTTGTATCAGATTTACAAGCTGATGGTTTTACAGATGTAGTTTTAGAAGTAGGTGAATTACCCACTATTTCAGCTGACTCCGGTCAAATGTATCAACTATTTCAAAATCTTCTGAGTAATTCTTTGAAATATCGCAAACCAGAAATTACATTGTTTATCAAAATTTATCAAACTCAGAAAAGTCAAAATCAAGCATCAGGTAGCCAATACGAAATAGTTGTAGAAGATAACGGTATCGGTTTCGATGAAGCATATCTCGAACAAATATTTGAGCCTTGTCAACGGTTACATAATTCTAGCGAGTATGAAGGTACGGGCTTGGGTTTGGCAATTTGTTGCAGAATAATTGAGCGTCATGGAGGTGAAATCTCTGCCCAAAGTAAGCTCGGTGAAGGGGCTAGGTTTGTTATCGGTTTACCTCGTTAGTTGAGATGGGGAGATGGTAAGCCACTGCGTTGCGGAGGTTCCCTCCGTTGTAGCAAGTGGCGCAACCCGAAGGGGGAGATGGGGAGATGGTAAGCCACTGCGTTGCGGAGGTTCCCTCCGTTGTAGCAAGTGGCGCAACCCGAAGGGGGAGATGGGGAGATAGGGAGATAGGGAGATGGTGAGTCCACCCCCGTGCGGAGGTTCCCTCCGTTGAGGGGAGTGGCGAAC
>JBCCSG010000056.1:0-27925 GCA_039200565.1 Cyanobacteria bacterium P01_D01_bin.50
AAATTCTGGAAAACCGGATAAAAATTAAGGAATGAAAAAAAGAGGCGGGAGATGGGGTAGAGGGGGGAGAAACTAACTTCTAGACGTAGCAGTGCTACGTCTGCGACAACTTCTAACTGATAATTGATATAGGCTCGCGCCTTATATAGAGTGATAATTGATAATTGATAATTGATATTTAAGATGACTCAAGAAACAGAAACCACTACCAGAAAAGATATCGACACCGACACTACTTCACAAGAAGAATTTCTCGATGAGTTACCTGGTGAAGTAGAAATGTCGCTTTTCGATCATTTAGAAGAATTACGACTACGGATTTTTTACTCCCTAATAGCCGTAGTGCTAAGTGCTATTGGCTGTTTCGTTTTCGTAAAACAAATTGTCCAATTGCTAGAAATTCCAGCCCAAGGAGTTAAATTTCTTCAACTTGCTCCCGGAGAATATTTTTTCGTATCTATTAAAGTTGCTGGCTATAGTGGTTTAGTATTGGCTAGCCCATTTGTTTTGTATCAAATCGTTCAATTTGTACTACCAGGATTAACTCGACGGGAGCGACGTTTACTCATTCCCGTATTTTTGGGTTCTAGTTTACTGTTTCTATCGGGGCTAGTATTTGCTTATTTCGCCTTGATTCCAGCAGCTTTGAAGTTTTTCATCACCTATGGTGCCGATGTAGTAGAACAAAATTGGTCAATTGATAAATATTTTGAATTTGTCTTGTTGTTGCTATTTAGTACAGGTTTAGCTTTTCAAATCCCCGTAATTCAATTGTTACTTGGTGCTTTAGGTATTGTTTCTTCTAAAGTAATGCTTTCAGGCTGGCGTTTCGTAATCATGGGCGCGGTAGTTTTGGGAGCCATTCTCACACCTTCCACAGATCCGCTTACCCAAAGTCTTTTAGCAGGAGCAGTTCTAGGATTATACTTTGGTGGAATCGGTTTAGTGAAGTTAATCGGTAAATAATGCAAATTATCTACGATGATTTTGAAAAAATAGAAATTCGTGTCGGGAAAATTATTCAAGCCGAAGATTTTCCCAAAGCAAAAAAACCGGCTTATAAATTGTGGATAGACTTTGGTGATTTAGGCGTTAAAAAATCTAGCGCTCAAATTACCAAACTTTATCAGCAAGAAGATTTACTAGATAAATTAATACTAGCTGTAACAAATTTTCCACCGCGTCAAATAGCCGATTTTATGTCCGAAGTCTTAGTTTTAGGCGTACTAGTTGATGATGGCGAAGTCGTATTAATTCAACCAGAACAAGATGTCCCTTTAGGTAAAAGAGTACTTTAAATTACTTACCTTTAAATTCTTCGCTGCATAATTTCATTTTCCAACTTCCACAAGGATGCTGGGTTACGCCAGTACAAACTATTTTCTCGTTCCATAAATTGATAGCCAACTAATTCTCTTCTTAGAGTTGCATAATCTGAATGGTGAATGCTAATAATTTCATTCACCTGATATTCCTTATAAATAAAATCTAACTCAAATTTTCTTACTAACCACCTAAGTACAACGAAACGTTTTTTTCTTGATGCGGGAATTCTGATTATTTTTGCACCATCAAGAAAACTTTTGAGAACTTTATTTTCCCAAGTTTCTAACTTTGTTTTTGTCATATATTTATTTTCATTAAATTTTGAAATAATTAATTAACCTCAACTAAAAACATAGAAATTAAAGTAGTACGAAGATAATATTTATAAAGTAGGTAATTTTAGACCCTCAGTTAATTATATAAAATTTTACTAACCAAAAATTAAAAATTCGCAGCCTTTTAAAATCCTACATAAAATAAATATATCTAAATACCAAAAAATGTTCTCCTCTCTTATTCCTATTCCTAAATTTTCTCAAAAAACTATTCTATTTTTAATGAGAAAAAATGCTGTAGCCTCGGCACGGGTAAAAAGGCTATAATATCCACTCAGAACTGCGTTCGCCCAAATCCAAAGCAACGCTGACAGCTTTACCAAGTCGAGGACGTTCTCGCGTTTCCTGAATAAATGCTTTTACCTGTTCGGTTCCACCCATCCCATCAAGATAACTTGCAATACTATCCAAATGTCCAAGGTACTCATTCTCGCTTAAAGGAAACGAAGCTTGCTCTAAGTATTTCCACATTACCTGTAGAAATAGTTTGCCTTGGGTGCGACGTAACTGAACATCATAAGAACGTCCCCACTTATCAAGCAATATTTGACGTAATTCTTGTCCTGTCATAGCTGTACTCAATGAGATTTTACATTTAGTAATGATGTGAAGTTCCGTAACTCCAGTATGATAGGAATATAAAGAAATGTAATGCTAAAAGAAAGGATGCTAGATAAATCTTGGAAGAGATAATCTGGCATTTATATAGGGCATGGGCATACTAGACTAGAGTTTGCTATTAACAGAACTCAAGTCAAAAAAGTTAACAAAACCAATCTTGAACGCGTAGATTATGACTCAATTTTCTGAATCAATGGACGTACCCGATATGGGTCGTCGCCAATTCATGAATCTTCTGACTTTCGGAACTGTTACCGGAGTCGCTTTGGGAGTATTGTATCCTGTTGTCAAATATTTTATTCCTCCTTCGAGTGGTGGTGCAGGTGGCGGTACTACAGCTAAGGACGAATTAGGCGATACTGTCAGCGTTTCCGACTTTTTAGGTAAACACAACGTAGGCGATCGCACTTTGGTGCAGGGGCTAAAGGGTGACCCCACATACATTGTGGTAGAAGGTAGCGACACGATTCAAAATTATGGAATCAACGCTATCTGTACCCACTTGGGTTGTGTTGTACCTTGGAATATTGCTGAAAACAAGTTTAAGTGTCCCTGTCATGGTTCCCAGTATGACGCTACTGGTAAAGTAGTTCGAGGCCCCGCGCCTTTGTCTTTAGCACTGAGTCACGTAGCAGTACAAGATGACCAAATGGTGATTACCCCTTGGACTGAAACTGACTTCCGTACCCAAGAAGAACCTTGGTGGGCTTAAATCAGTTATCAGTTTTAATAGCTTACGTTGGCAAAATTAGTCAATTCTAAATTAAGTAATTATACTTTTTTTGAACAATGTCTAGTCATAAATAGAAGCTCCTGTTAAGACTCGGCGGATTGCCAGGAGGAGTTTCTAAACCATGCTTATCCACAAGGTAAGTAAAGGGTAGCGTGACTTTAACTACCAACGTCCCTTCAGTGATAACTGCTGTCTGTTTGCTGTCACTCAGTCTCATGTGCTAGGTCATTCTTCTTTTAAAAAGAACTAATGACTAATGACTAATAACTAATAACTAATAACCAAATTCCGACGAAGAGATGAGAAATACTTGTATAACCAGGTTAAATCGAGCCTTTAAAGCGATTTCCAAAACATTATTAGTGGCGATCGCCACGGTGGCATTTTTCTTCACCAGCGATTTAGCAGTTCCCCAAGCAGCAGCTGCTTACCCTTTCTGGGCACAAGCAAGCTATCCGGAAACTCCCCGAGAACCTACAGGAAGGATTGTATGTGCCAATTGTCACTTGGCTGCAAAACCTGCTGATGTAGAAGTTCCTCAGTCGGTTTTACCAGATACTGTATTTAAAGCCGTAGTTAAAATTCCTTACGATACTGGCGTCAAGCAAGTAGGTGCTGACGGTTCCAAGGTAGGTTTAAACGTCGGAGCCGTATTAATGTTACCCGAAGGCTTTAAACTTGCTCCAGAGGACCGTATTTCCGAAGAATTAAAAGAAGAAGTTGGAGATGTTTACTTCCAACCCTACGGTGAAGGGAAAGATAATGTATATTTAGTAGGTCCTCTTCCTGGCGAACAATATCAAGAAGTAGTTTTCCCACTTCTTTCTCCGAATCCGGCAACCGACAAAAATATAAACTTTGGTAAATACCCAGTTTACCTTGGTGCAAACCGAGGACGCGGACAAGTTTACCCCACCGGCGAAAATAGCAATAATAACGTTTTCACAACTTCGGCTGCTGGCACAATTACCAAAATTGCGAAAGAAGAAGATGATTTTGGTGGCGTTAAATATGCTGTAGACGTTCAAACCCCAGATGGAGAAACCGTTACCACTACGATTCCTGCAGGTCCAGAATTGATTGTTTCCGAAGGACAAGAAGTCGCAGCAGGTGAAGCTTTAACCAATAACCCAAATGTAGGCGGCTTTGGTCAGCACGATACAGAAATAGTGCTGCAAAGCGCAGGTAGAGTTAGAGGTTTGATCGCGTTTATAGCCCTTGTAATGATGGCTCAAATAATGCTTGTACTTAAGAAGAAGCAAGTTGAGAAAGTTCAAGCGGCTGAAATGAATTTCTAATACTGGTCATCATTAAACTGTATATCTAAATTTTGAGACAGGTAATTTACCTGTCTTTTTTTAGACAATAGACCCCAGATCAGAGGTCTATGTGATTTTCACCACGAGCGAAGTACAAATATCAAAATTTTTCCCCACATCAAAAGCTTCTACCCCAGAAGTGAAAGGGGTTTAACCGAAAACTGCGAACTTTTTGGAAAGTTTTCACTCATTTAAAACTGTTGAAACCCCATACTTATTAAGACTTTACTTATTAATACTTTTGAATGCCGGACTTTTGCGCAGCAGTACTAGTATCATTCGATCAAAAATTACTCAATAATTAATCAAATCAAACTATTTTCTCTTCCAGCTCAATAGTTTATTTTTCGTCAAAATTGCTCGATTATTGCTCTTATATATCAAAATTAGCTAGTTGAATTTTGAGATATTTTTCCGTTAATTCCGCAATAATTCTGAATTATTCAATATATCATATTATTTTTTTGACTTTTTTGACAACAAAATACAACTGCAAAAAATTGTTTGCTCCCCGAGGGTATACCCGAAAACAGCTATAGTCTCAAATTATAACGTCGTATAACTATTTCAAAAATCAATAGAAAGGCTTATAATATAGCATTTTTAAAATTTAAATAGTATTACTATAGGGATTTATACCTATGAAGTTAAAAAAATTTTAATTTGAAACAAAAAATTTCAAATTTTATTCAAATTTTTGATACAGTAAAAATTAGTAACATAAGTTAACAACAAACCTATCTTGAGAAATATTTCTATATCCGGGGTCAAATTAAGCCTTTTGTATTGTTACAGAAGATGGCGAGACAATGTAGAATGTAGAGCATTACTCCCGGTTTCGCGAGTATTATAGAATTATCCGGATACGGATTCAGCTATAAGCTGATTATTGCCATTGCTCGGTTCTGCTGTGCCTGTAGCAATTAATTTGCTAACAGCAACTTTATTACTATTGTTTGTTTAACCAGTAGCTAGTATTATCCGATCAAACACTGATAGGGGCTATATTTTTGGTTTGGTTAATCAAAGCATCCCAGAAAAATTCTGTTAATGTCCAGCTTCAAGGTTGTAAAGGAATGTCCAAGTCTGCAATAATTAATAAGTCATCAGACCCTTCCTTGAATGTGAATCTAGGCTGCAATCTCAAGTACAAGCCTGGAGACTATAGAGAGGAGCTTTTTGCCACGGTAGAAGTTCTCCGAGGTAGAAGCAGACGACTTCGGAGGATGAAAGAAATTGCTATGAGTAAAAGTTGCATTTCTCAACGAGGCTTGAATAAATCGGCTCGAGTTGTTAACCGCGATTATTTTGAATTAAGGCATTTGAGTTAAAACCTACGAAGTTATATTTTAATGCCGATCTTCATTGATTTAGTTTTTGGGTTGTAAATATATTTGGCAACTTTAGAATGGTAAAGCTGAACATCAAATTATGTTATTCAAGTAGATGGAAGCCAAGCTTTTTCACTTGAAGCGGCTGCGATTTCTTGTCCTAAAATAGTTAATAACTTTCATATTCACTGAAAGTTATAAAAATTTGGTCGCAGACTGTTTGTATAATCAGGTGCAACAAATGGTACTGTAGTAATGTGGTCTATTTCTTTATCGATTTGAGCGGTAAACTCTACTGCTTGACTTACTGGTTTATAATCTGGTTTATAATCCAGTATGTGAATTACATAAGTCTTTTTTTTCGCAATTATAATTACGATTACAGGGTTAGAGACTCCCGATAGATTGTAAACCTTATTTATAATTTATAAATTGGGGAGCTTGCAGCTAGCATAATCTGCGCAATCTATCTTTGAGTAAGATAATCGAACGCACATTTACTCCAGAGCAAGCCAAGGCACCCCACGGTTTTTGTAATCGTGGTGTAAAAACTTAGTCCTGTAATACAAGCGGTGGCTTATGTTGTCAATAGTTAAGGCGTTTTTCATGGAGAGCTAAATTTCTATTTTTGGCGCGATCGAATGAAGGATAAAGGATAATAGTATGACAGATTGGGACTTTGCTGCTTCGCTACTTTATAGTTTTAATAATTAACGACTGAGATTAGAATGTCAGCCAAGACTTTAAAACCTACCGAAGAAATTTCGGAAAGTATACGCCCTTCTTGCGAATTGACGCAGTTAAGGAGATATCACTTCTCCCATATGGGGTAACGGGGTGAGCCAGGGAACCTGCTCGCGGTTAAAAGAATGGATAATATGGATATCCGCGAGCTATGCCATATTAGTTCTACTCCCTTTAGGGGTGTGGATTGTCCGCCATTTTGAGTTTTTCACCATATTAAAGGTCAACAACATGAGTATTGTTCAGTCCAAGTTGGAAGCTACTGAATCCGCTTTTCATGTAGAAGCTTACGAAAAGATTGATTATAGTCTTATCTATGTTGATGGAGTTTTCGACATAGAGAATAAAGAGTTAGCAGAGTGTTACCAAAAATTTGGGCGTTGCTTAGCTGTTGTAGATTCCAATGTCTACAAGCACTACTCGAAGAAAATGAAACAGTACTTCGAGTATTACAATATCGACTTAACCCCTTTCCCTATAACTATCACCGAACCTAATAAAACAATCCAAACTTTCGAGAAGATTGTGGATGCATTTGCTGACTTCAAACTAGTTCGTAAAGAGCCTGTTTTGGTTATCGGTGGTGGCTTGGTAACTGATGTAGCCGGTTTTGCTTGTTCTGCTTATCGTCGTAGCAGTAACTATATCCGCATCCCTACTACTTTGATTGGTTTAATCGACGCTAGTGTTGCCATTAAAGTAGCGGTAAACCATAAAAAATTGAAAAATCGCCTTGGTGCTTACCATGCTTCCTCCAAGGTACTTCTTGATTTCTCCTTCTTGGGAACCTTGCCTACCCCCCAAGTCCGCAATGGTATGGCAGAATTGATCAAAATTGCCGTAGTGGGGCATCAAGAAGTATTTGAATTACTCGAAAAATATGGTGAAGAACTGCTTCGCACTCACTTCGGTAACATTGATGCCACAGAAGAAATTAAAGAAGTCTCACGTACCCTAACTTACAAAGCCATCAAGAAAATGTTGGAGTACGAAGTACCCAACCTGCATGAATTAGACCTCGATAGAGTTATTGCTTACGGTCATAGCTGGAGTCCCACCTTAGAATTAGCACCCCGTGTACCTATTTTCCACGGTCATGCAGTCAATATCGATATGGCTTTATCCGCAACAATTGCTGAAAGAAGAGGCTATATCAATGCTGAAGATAGAGACCGTATTTTAGGCACAATGAACCGAATTGGATTGTCTCTTGACCATCCTTTATTAGAAGCAGACCTTTTATGGCGTGCTACCGAATCAATTTCTCTGACAAGAGACGGTAAACAAAGAGCTGCAATGCCGAAACCAATTGGTGAATGCTTCTTTGTCAATGATTTGACTCGCGAAGAACTAGCTGAAGGTTTAGCAGAGCACAAGGAAATTTGCAAGAAATTCCTTCGTGGTGGAGATGGTGTAGATGTTTACCCTGTTTACGGAGAACCTGAAGCGGAACTTGTAGGGAGTGAAAAATAATGACTGGTGTTGTTGAGAAACCTGTGGCTAGACCTGTTACACCTTTGGGAATATTGGCGCAGGAACTAGAAGCTATAGTGACAGCATTGGATAAAGAAACATTACCAGCACCAATCAAAGAAAAGCTGCACTTTGCTTCCCGTTTAGCATCAGATTTAGACCCTTATCTAGAAGAATGTACTACCTGTGAGTCAGCAGGCTTAAAAGCTCTTGCAGACAAAACAGCACGCGAACATTGGAGCAACCGCTTTAAGGGCGGCGAAACTGTCATTCCCTTAGAGCAGGAAATGCTTTCTGGTCATATAGAAGGACAAACATTGAAAATGTTCATTTATATGACAAAAGCCAAGCGAGTACTGGAAATCGGTATGTTTACGGGCTATTCAGCCTTAGCTATGGCAGAAGCATTACCCGCAGATGGAAAACTGATTGCTTGTGAAGTTGATCCTTATACAGCAGAGTTCGGTAAAAAAGCTTTCTCTGAATCTGCTCACGGCGAGAAAATCAAAGTTGAAATAGGACCAGCTATGGATACTTTGGATAAACTCGGAGAAAAAGGAGAGTCATTTGACTTCGTGTTTATTGATGCAGATAAACCAGGGTACGTAGAATACTTTAATACCCTCTTAGAGAAAAATCTGTTAGCCCCATCTGGGTTTATCTGCGTTGATAATACATTGCTTCAAGGACAGCCTTATCTGAGTGAAGCAGAGCGTACTGCTAACGGACAAGCAATTGCCGAATTTAACCGCACCGTTGCAGCTGACAAACGTGTCGAGCAGGTACTACTCCCAGTAAGAGACGGTTTAAGCATCATCCGAAGGTTATAAAATTAGGCTAGAAAATTAAGACTAAAGAAGGATGAACTTTTAAGGGTAAGTAGTGAGTAGTGGTGAGTAGTGAATATAGAATGGGTCAGAATTAATAGTACTAAAATTACTTTACCTAATGACTCCAATAGCATAAAGGTCGGGAATTGAATCTATTAACCATCCCATCTGAGCATGGAGTTGTGATATCTCTATCTTTCTAAGCTACTCACGCACTGCTTCTAATTATTTCATCCTTCATCTTTCATGTTTTGTAGTTCACCATTAAGCTATGACACAATCTATTTCTGTTTCTTCTTCTCAATCTGTAGCATCTCCGATTTCCGTAGGTATGCGTTTTAGAGCGTTAGTTCAAAATTTGGCAACTCTAATCTTACTATTGCTAGCGCTACCAATTAATGCCACGATAGTTTTTATATCATTAGTATTAAGCATACTGACCTTTCCATTAAAAAGGAAACAGGCAATTGTAAACACTGCTCAAAAGAAAAATATTCTCATCAGCGGTGGAAAAATGACCAAAGCATTACAGCTTGCTCGATTTTTCCATGCTGCTGGTCATAGAGTAGTACTAATAGAAACTCATAAATATTGGTTATCGGGTCATCGCTTTTCTCGGGCTGTAAATAAATTTTATACAACACCCGTTCCGGAAAAAGATTCACAAGTTTATACCCAAGCTTTAATAGACATCGTTAACAAAGAAAATATTGATATTTACATTCCGGTAACAAGTCCAGTTGCCAGTTACTATGATGCTTTGGCTAAACCAGCGCTATCGCAACACTGTGAGGTGTTTCACGTAGATGCTACTACATGTGAAATGCTTGATGATAAATTTGCTTTCAGCGAGAAAGCGCGAAGTTTTGGTTTATCTGTTCCCAAGTCTTTTAAAATAACTTCTCCCGAACAAGTTATAAATTTTGACTTCTCCGGAGAAACTCGTAAATATATTATCAAGAGTATTCCTTACGACTCAGTCAGACGTTTGGATTTAACCAAGCTTCCTTGCGATACGACCGAAGAAACCGAAGCTTTTGTGAGAAGTTTACCAATTAGTCCTCAAAAACCTTGGATAATGCAAGAATTTATTCCAGGAAAAGAGTACTGTACTCATAGTACTGTTCGAGATGGTGTAGTCCGACTGCATTGTTGTTGTGAATCTTCGGCTTTTCAAGTCAATTACGAAAACGTAGAACATCCAAAAATTCGTGAATGGGTAACGCACTTTGTGAAAGAATTGGGAGTTACCGGACAACTTTCTTTTGATTTTATTGAAGCTGAAGATGGTAAAGTATATGCTATAGAATGTAATCCTCGTACTCATTCTGCCATAACCATATTTCACGATCAGTTGCAACAAGCAGCTAACGCTTACCTAAGTAAGGAACCGATTGCGGAACCTTTACAAGCATTACCCAACAGCAAACCTACTTATTGGACATATCATGAATTTTGGCGACTTAATGAAATTCGTTCCTTTTCTCGATTAGGAAATTGGATTAAGAATATGTGGAAGGGTACTGACGCGATTTATAAATTAGATGATGCATTACCATTTCTAATGGTGCATCATTGGCAAATCACATTATTATTGCTGAAAAACTTGTTTAAGTTGAAAGGCTGGACAAGAATCGATTTTAATATTGGTAAACTTGTGGAACTCGGTGGAGATTGATTGTTGTTAATCATTACCTACCTTCTGTATTTAGTGTTAATAATTAGCATGTATTCATAATTTTGCTCTTCTTACCTACTTAGTATGCGGCATTAAATAGTCGTGAAAAAGGCACTTACAGAAGGCAGAAGTTAAAAATGTTAGTAGAAAGGATGGGAATGATAAATAATTAACCTCACTGGATCTAATAATGTCTGTTATTGAGTGTTTGGAGGGAAATTTTTTGCTAAATATTTAGCATTCTATGTAATGAAGAACCTATAATTTAACGAGTTTTAAGAGTTAAATCTAAAGCCATATAATAAACACTTTGCTGTGGTTTTTATCAAAAATTGGAAACATTAAAATCATTTATGTTGCCTAAATAAGCCCGTAAAATTAATTCAGACACTAAAATATGCATCAAAATAAAACATCATCTACGATGCCCCGATTACGAGTGTTGCACCTCGCCGGTTCTCGTGTCTCCGAGTTTTACTACAACCTATCAATAATATATGCAAAGGAAGTCGTACAACCCATTGGTGTAAACAGCTATTATGCCGTTTTACATCCTGACGGCTTTTGGCAGTTAGGGAAATCCTTAGACGATCTGTCAGAGAAAATCTCACTTCAAGATATGATTTCTTGGTTACCTGAGATTGATGTAGTAGTTCCCCACATGTTCTGCTTCCCTGGGATGACGAGTTTTCGGACTTTCTTTGAGGATATTCTTGGCTTACCTGTGGTGGGGTCGCTATCTCATTGTACAGCACTGGCAACCAACAAAGCCCACACAAGAAACGTTGTGTCTGCATCTGGTGTACAGGTGGCTAAAGCACAGCAACTCCGTCAAGGAGATATTCTGACAATGAAACCCCCGTTTATCGTCAAACCAAATTCAGAAGACAACTCTTTAGGTGTGACGCTGGTATGGAATGAAGATGAAATTGCCGAGGCATTACGGGTTGGATTTGAATTTGACGAGACTTTGTTAGTTGAAGATTACATTCCTGGAAGAGAACTTCGTGTGGGCGTAATCGAGCGTGAAGGCAAATTATGGGTACCGCAGATGATAGAATACTTGTTCCCCGAGGAACACCCCATTAGAACTGTACGGGATAAGCTTGAACTGCAATCTGACGGAACACCAAGCAAGCAACCACAGAAGCCAAAAGCGAAGCCGATGTGTCCAGCGAATGTCACACCTGAACTATTTGATAAACTTGCAGATGCGGCCAAACAAGCACATATAGCTTTGGGCTGTCGCGATTACTCTTTATACGACTTCAGGGTGCATGCAGAAACCAACGAACCCTATCTACTTGAAGCTGGCTTATTTTGGTCTTTCGGCAAGATTAGTATGATTTCACGGATGCTCCAGGCTGATGAGCAAAGTTTGGAGGATGTGGCGTTGGAGTTATGGAGTGGTGCTGCGAAGCGCACTCGTGTTGCTTGTGGTTCGCTGTTTAAGTATGTGAAGATTGAAGAAAAATCAAGAAAAATCGAGACTGTTGGATAGTCTAAATATTCAGAATCGTTATTCCTTCAAAGACGATAATAACCGAAACCTGTGGATGGGCTTCGTTTAGTTAAGCCCAATCTTCGCTGATTGAGGATGCTGCTCGCACAACCTCATACAGAATTGATCTCAGTTGAGTGTCTACTTTAGTTGAGTTGGAATTTTTTGCAATTATTGAAGCTACACAAATAGAGTTTCGTTTAATGGCTTTAGAGCAATAAATCGCTTACTACCAACAAAAAATGTATCCGATGTCTTATTGGAGACACGATACCGTAGTGTGGAATACCCTACTTACTTTATCGGTTAGCACACCTTTCAGTCATTTGTATTTTTTTGTTACTTTTATTTACATAAAGCAACAAAACTTTAATGAGAGGTCACAAGTAATATGGTTACTATATTGATTGCACTATTCGTTGTAGGTTGGGTAGCTGCTGCATTGATAGGCGCTCAAGCATATTTCCGAGGAGAGCAAACAAAGCCCATCCACGAACGTAATTGGAATTCTGAGTCTTTTGATTTCTTAGCTAAATCTGTAACCGGTAAAGAAACAG
The DNA here is from genome assembly GCA_039200565.1 of Cyanobacteria bacterium P01_D01_bin.50. Taxonomy (GTDB): domain Bacteria; phylum Cyanobacteriota; class Cyanobacteriia; order Cyanobacteriales; family Nostocaceae; genus Rivularia. The sequence continues at coordinate 12,449 of JBCCSG010000056.1, forward strand.
ACTACATCGAGCGCGTACCAGCTTATGGTATGGATGCATATGCTAGTAAGCAAATGAGCAACTGACTAGTCTAACAATGAAGCTTATTAGTTATGGAATAAGGTTCCATAAATTCAACCTCCATCATCCTCATGTTGGGGGTTTTGTTTTTTATGGCATTGAAGCATAGCTATTTTTCTTTAATTCAACAATACCAAAGTAAATTATTTTATCCTCAAATCTAAATAATTGAATCTCCTTATATAAATTGGACAGCATTTGACGCATTCCTATGCAACGTAAGCTTTGCTTTCCTGCTGGAAAAATAAAATTTACTCATTATTATTGATATAAGGTGGACAATAGCCACCCTACAACTTTTTATCCCTTTACAATAATGCGATTACAAAGGGCGGTATGCTCGATAATTGATATTGGGGAAAATATTATCCATGTATTCAACTTTTTCCAACCATCCGCTGTCAATTTTACCGATATTAATATCTTCGTACAGCTTGTTAAACCGCATCAAGTGAGAACGAGTTCTTCTTACGGCATAAGGAACCATCGTTCCGGTTCGCATGATAAATGCCCAATCACTTGATTGTGCTAAAAGTAACTCTCGTGCTGCTTGATTGAGAGCTTTGCATTCCAACTCATCTTCTCCTTCCCGATTTGATAATTCAATCATCCGTTCGGCGGCTTTATGTAAATGCGGGTAAATCCACGTATTTGTCTCGTTTAACCAATACTCGTGAAAACCCTTGTATCCCCAACTTGATTGAGAAGGACGGCAAACTTGCTGAACCGGATTAGCTCGTAAATAATCTGATAAATGAACCATATCATAGGTACCTTGGTCAAACCAAGACTTGCGATAGAGATAATCAATAAACCAAGGTCCTTCATACCACCAATGTCCGAACAATTCTGCATCGTAGGGCGAAACGACAATTGGAGGACGATGCATCATATTGTGGAGATGTTGAACTTGACGTTCGCGATTGAACATAAAATTAGAAGCATGTTCCGCCGTTTTTTCTCTTGCCCAGTAAGGATCGTAAAGTTGCTTATCTCCTAGTCCTAAACCACGACCAGTAATTTTGTGATATTTGATGCCCGTATTCTTGCGCTGACCGTTAGGCATAATGTAAGGTTTGATATACTCATATTCAGCTTCCCAGCCTAAGTCTTTATAAAATTCCCGGTATTCTGCAGCACCGGGATAACCTACCTCAGAAGACCATACTTGTTGAGAGGATTCATGATCGCGTCCAAAGGCTGCAACACCAGTTTCTGTAAAAATTGGTGCATAAGTACCAAACCGGGGACGAGGACGAGCATACAAAATACCATGTCCGTCCGTTAGGAAATAGCGCAATCCTGCATCCGCCACCATGCGTTCTAAACCTTCAAAATAAGCGCATTCTGGCAACCAAATTCCGTTGGGTTTCCGACCAAAATTTTCTTCGTAATGCTCTACCGCTACCTGAAGTTGTGCCCAAACTGCTTGGGGATACATTTTCATTAACGGTAAATAACCGTGAGTTGCACCACAAGTGATGATATCAATATTGTTAGAATCTTGGAATTGCTTGAAAGCGGTTACCAAATCGCCTTTATGTCGTTCCCAAATTTCTCTGGTAGAGTTAAATTCCTTTGCATAATGCTCTGCCAAATACTTAACATGACCATTTTGAGCATTACGTTCTATTTCCAGTTCTATAAGTTCTTCTAGTTTTGCTAAGTGTTCGTCATAGCGTTCTTGCAGCAACGGATCCCGTAGCATTGAAACTAAAGGTGGTGTCATGCTCATCGTGATTTTAAAATCAACACCGTCTTGTTTTAAACCTTCAAAAACTCGCAATAGAGGAATGTAAGTTTCCGTGATTGCTTCATAAAGCCATTCTTCCTCCAGCACATAGTCACTTTCTGGGTGACGAACGAAGGGCAAATGTGCGTGAAGTACAAGCGCAACGTAGCCAATAGCCATAATATTAATTCCGATCTGGTTTTATATATTGATAGTTGTGGTTGAGCAAAAAAATTCCAACGGTCGCCCACTTAGTTTTCGTCCGCCACCCTTGAAGGGTAGGGCTTGATAAACAAAGCTTGCGAGCATTTTTGCCAGCCGAAGAAATACTTCCGGTTCGTCAGAAGTTAACAATATTTTAAGACTTTATGGCTATCCCTAGGCTATAGTTGTTAATTTTTTATAAAAATTGTTTATGGGTCATGGGGCATGGAAAATACTTAATAGTTAGGAGTTATTAGATTTTAGATTTTAGATTAAAATCTCCCCATCTTATTCAATTCCCAATTCTCTATTCTTCACTTTCTTGATATAATTCTTGCAATGTCTGCTGCTGCTTCTTTCGAGAAATTCGGCGATATTTTTTACTTTCTAACCTAGGCTCGTATTGTTGTCGCCCTTTCCCTTTAGTTTTTAACTTAAGATTGGATTCTGGCGAGGCTTGCTGCTTTAGCCAATTTTGACATTCTATTACTTCTTCTAGAAACTCTAAATAATCCTTGTAACGTTCCCAATCTCCTCGCACTACGCAATCTGGTTCATCTCTATGTAAACAGTTGCTAAACTTACACTCACCACTTTTTAATCTGATCCGGGCTTCTGGAAAACAACTGGCTAGTTCCTCCGGCGTGCAATTTAAGTCTGGTTGATTGAAACCAGGAGTATCTGCAAGTAAACCACCTCCAGGAAGTTCAAATAATTCTACGTGGCGAGTGGTATGCCTTCCACGAGCTAATTTACCGGAAACTTCTGCTACCCGTAAGTGTGCGCTAGGAATTAAAGTATTGATTAAACTAGATTTTCCAACACCTGAAGCTCCAGCAATAACAGTAATTTTACTTTTCAGAATATTTTCTAAAAGGTTTATATTTATACCTTTATAAACGCTAATAAATGTGGGTTTATAACCCCAACTATTGAGACGTTCTTTAATTTTTGCATGTTCTTGAAAAGTTATAAGGTCAGTTTTATTTAAGCATAAAACTACATCTAAACCTGTGGACTCACCTTTCACTAAAAAGCGACTGAGTTGATACGGTTCTAAGGGAGGGTCTGTAACAGCAAACACCAATAATATTTGATTGACATTGGCGATCGCCGGACGGTCGAGTTGAGAGCGGCGGGGCAAAACATCGGCGATTGCACCCCTACCACCAGCCCAATCGGGTTCTTCTACCACAACGCGATCGCCAACCATTACTTGTTGACCAATTTTTTTTAAACGGGTTCTACGGGTACATAAAAGGAGTTGGGGATTGAGTGAAAAAATTACTCCTTGTGCTCCCCCCGTTACCTCTGCTTCTTTATCGAGCTGTACTCGGTAAAAGTTGGCTTGCACGGCAAGCACGGTACCTAATAACTGTCCTCGATGTGTTAATGATGCTTCACCACTCATGAGTCATTAACTGAACAACGTACTAATAAAGAAAAATAATTAGAACAGTCTGTAATTCTTTCTATCTGATAACCCGCCATTGTAAGGCTATCGGGAACCTGCTCAATTGGCTCTCCTGCATCTAACCAAACTTCTAATAATTCTCCAGGTTGCATTTGCTGCAAACGAAGTTTTGTCCGTACGAAATTAATCGGACAAGGAGTTCCCCGTAGATCGAGTTGAGCATCGGGAGTTAATCGTGAAGATACAGCCATCAGTTAAATAATTTTCCCAAAAAACCTTCTAAGCCACCTTTTCCAGTACGCTCTCCTTTTATTTTAGCTAGCTTCTCGAGTAATTCTCTTTCATCGGGTGTTATCTTTGTCGGAATATCAATCAACACCGTAATCATATGGTCACCCCTGCTAACGGGATTACCCAAACGCGGAACACCCCGATTTTCTAACTTCATGACTGTATTGGGCTGAGTTCCAGGCGGGATAGTCATTGGTACCAGACCATCTACAGTATTTACTTGCAAATGGCAACCTAAAATTGCTTGAAGATAGCTAACTTTTATTTCTGAGAGTACATTAATACCATCGCGCTGGAATTCATCATCTTCATTTACGAATAGATAAACATATAAATCTCCAGCTGCACCACCCCGGGTACCGGCATCTCCTTCGTTGGAAATCCGCAGGCGGGTACCGTTGTCAACCCCTGCTGGAATAGTAATTTTTAGTTTCTTGGTAACCTGATTGGCACTCTTACCTTCACAAGAATCGCATTTATCTTCAATAACCATTCCCGTACCGTTACAGGTGGGACAGGTAGATACCTGAGTAAAGCTACCAAAGGGGGTTCTGGTTACGCGGCGAACTTGACCAGAACCGCTACAAGTAGAACAAGTGCGAGGACGAGTACCTGGTTTCGCACCAGAACCGTTACAAACTTCACAAGTTTCTAGGTGGGAAATACGAATTTCTTTTTCACCACCAAATACTGCTTCCCGAAAATCTAGCTTTAAATCTAACCGTAGGTCATCACCCCGAACTGGTCCGCTGCGTCGTCTTTGAGACTGTCCTGTGCCTCCAGCAAAGCCGCTGAAGATGCTTTCAAATATATCCGCAAAACCACCCATATCACCGAAGTCTTGGAAGCCAGCGGCACCAGCACCCGATACTCCTTGTTCTCCAAAACGATCGTAGCGAGCGCGGGTTTCTGGTTCCGAAAGTACTTCATAAGCGCGGTTGATTTCCTTAAACCGCTCTTCGGCTCCCGGTTCTTTATTCACATCTGGGTGATATTTCCGGGCTAAGCGGCGGTAAGCACTTTTCATTTCTTCTTTGTCGGCGTCACGAGAGACACCAAGAATTTCATAATAGTCGCGAGCCATATAGCAAAGGTAAAAGTTAAAATGTTGGAAGCAAGGTCGGCTGTTACAGGTCAGGCAGAAAGGAAAAGTTAAGTTTTATTATTAATTATTGATTTTACCAAAGAAAATGGATCTAAAGCCTCGTGACAATAAGAGGGCTTTTCCACAAATCTTCATCTAAAATTCCTTTATTTATAAGATAATAATTATTGGTTAAAAATCCCTCTTGCTTGCTGTTGTGCCCTAACTTAAGGGTATCCCTCAAAGATATAAATAGTGGGTAGCGAAAACTACGCAAAACATAGTCAGCGAACCGAAAAAAGCACGATAACACAAATGTCTTAATCTTTCTTGTCCCCTCAAAAGTAAAGTACTTTCGAGCAGGCATTAACTCCAAGTTTAATGTCCTAGTGCGCCTCGATAGATGAAACCCTCTTGGGTTAGCTAAGTTAGGCTTTTTCATTAGTTCTATTGAACAGTGAAACGGTTTAACTCTTGTCAGCAATGAATAGCTAATTATAAGCTTTGTTACTGAAACAGGAAGCATTGGCGGTGATTCTAAGAATCTTCACACTTGAGCAGAGCAATGAGAAAGTCAAGCTTTATATGTAGTCAAAATTACTACTGACAGCCTAAACGATAAGTTGTGCTCGAACAAGGATGACATTTATCAATTAGCCGAATGGATGATTCTCTTATAATTGTGCTACGTAGGTGCGCAATAAGTAGACCATAACTAGAAGGGCTAGCCGCACTTATTGGTGTGGAAAACCCGCCATCTAATATTTTATGGTATTAAAATTATTGCAATACCATCTAACAATGCCAGAATTTGCTCTTATAATTTAGCAAAACACTGGAGTATTAAACCACCTTTGATAAGTAGGTAGGTACAAATAAACCAAGTGGCAAGTACAAGAATGTAAATTAGCACCACGGAGGCTTATTACTGCTCGCTACTCACTACTTCCTTGTCAAAACCATAATTTTTTCCACCCACCTAATTAATAGTGATAAATTTTGGAATTTAAAGTAAGACGTAATTATAGCCTATTGCCCTTGTGTGAGGTACATAATGATAAACAGATCCCTTGAAAGTGGGAGAGGTTTGGATATGAAGGTTCCAAATATGGTGCACGGCGAAGGCGAAGCGTCAGGGGCGATCCTCAACTGAGAACCGCCAGATATCATAATTACCAATTAGTCTATAGCTTCATAATCGGCTTGAACTGTATTATCTTCTTCAAAATCAAAGTTAAATTGTGGTGCGAAAGCTTCTTTGGACGCTTCGTTATCTTCAGAAATGGAAGGATTATGGGATTCTTCAACTGTTTCTTCATTACTTTCAGTATTGACACGACTATACACCTTTGCGCCAATAGCAAATAGAGTTTGTTGAAACTCATCCAAACTTTGTTTAAATTCTGCGATGGATACTTCTTCGTTAGCCATTGCAGCTTGTAATTGTGCTAATTTTTCATCAATAGCAGCCCTAAGTTGCTCGTCGTAATGGTTAGCATTATCCGCTAAAGTAGATTCGTAACTGTGCAAGAGAGTGTTAGCTTGATTTGTTAATTCGATTAACTCCAAGCGTCTTTTATCTTCCTCAGCATAAGTTTCAGCTTCAGTACGCATTCGTTCCACTTCGTTCTGACTCAAACCACCAGTATTGGTAATCCGAATGCTTTGTTCTCTACCAGTACCTTTATCTTGAGCACCTACCTTGAGGATACCGTTAACATCAATTTCAAAAGATACTTCAATTTGAGGTACGCCACGAGGAGCTGGAGGAATTCCATTTAAAAGGAATTTACCCAAACTTTTATTATCCCGTGCCATTGCTCTTTCACCTTGAAGGACATGAATTTCTACTGAATTTTGTCCGTCAACGGCTGTAGAAAATACCTGAGATTTACTAGTAGGAATTGTAGTATTGCGTTCTATGGTTTTGGTAAATATTTCCCCTAAAGTTTCAAGTCCTAATGATAAAGGGGTAACATCCAACAGTAATAAATTGTCCACTTCACCACCCAATACCCCAGCTTGAATTGCAGCACCAAGAGCTACCGCTTCATCTGGGTTAATCGAACGATCGGGTGCTTTGCCGCTAAAAAAATTCATTAAAGCATTCTGTACTGCCGGAATACGAGTAGAACCACCTACCAGAATAATTCGCTCAATTGTCGATGGCTTTAGATCTGCATCTTTGAGTGACTGAGCCATTGGTTCGACAATAGCTTGAATCAAATGACTGCTAAGTTCTTCAAATTTGGAACGGCTAAGTTCCATTTCCAAATGTTTCGGACCACTTTCATTTGCAGTAATAAACGGTAAGTTGATGGAAGTACTCGGCATCGTGGAAAGTTCAATTTTTGCCTTTTCAGCAGCTTCCCGCAAGCGTTGCAGTGCCATCTTATCTGAAGAAAGGTCTATATTTTCCTGTTCTTGAAAAAGCTGTATCATCCATTGGACAATACAATTATCAAAATCGTCTCCACCAAGATGATTGTTACCACAAGTTGCTTTAACTTCAAATACTCCGTCTCCAAGTTGGAGAATAGAAACATCGAAAGTTCCACCTCCCAAATCGAACACCAGAATCAACTGTTCTTCATCTTGCTTATCCAAACCAAACGCCAAAGCTGCAGATGTTGGCTCGTTGATAATTCGCAGTACTTCTAATCCGGCAATTGTTCCAGCGTCTTTAGTCGCTTGTCTTTGAGCATCAGTAAAATAGGCCGGAACCGTGATTACAGCTTGAGTAACATCTTCTCCCAAAAAATTTTCCGCATCCTGTTTTAACTTCTGCAAAATCATCGCGGAAATTTCTTGAGGCGTGTAGTTGCGTTCGCGAATTTGTACGTCAACAGTATTGTCTCGACCTTTGGCACAACTATAGGGTACGCGAGCACGTTCGTCTTGAGTATCATCCCAACGACGACCGATAAATCGCTTAATACTATATATGGTATTTTCCGCATTAGTTACTGCTTGGCGCTTTGCCAGAGGACCAACCAAACGTTCGCCGCTTTTGCCAAATCCGACAATGGACGGAGTAGTACGTCCACCTTCTGAATTAGCAATCACAAGGGGTTTACCACCTTCCAAAACTGCGACACAACTATTGGTAGTGCCCAAGTCGATCCCAATAACTTTTCCCATAACTATCGGTATTTTTACTGATTAATTCTAAAAACCTGCAATTTTAACAACGATTTTTGGAGAACAGTTTCCTTTGACAAAACAATATATTTTATTGGAAACTGTCCATCCTTAGAAAGAATCATTTCCAAATTGTTGGAAATTTGACTCTATCTGACCGTTGGTAATAAAAGTGCGGATGGGGCTATGCCGAGAAATTGGGATGCGGTGCTCGTCCGATTATGATTAACCGAATTGTTTTGGTTAGTTTTAGTGACTACAGTTTAAGTAGTTGCTTCCCCAGGTTGCGACTCCTCCTGAGGAGACAAATCTTCCTTCTGAGCAGCCACCTTCACCATTGCATGACGTAGCACGCGATCGCCAAGAAAGTATCCGCGTACTAACTCTTCTAACACTGTTCCTTCCGGATATTCATCCGTAGGTTCGCGCATTACTGCTTCATGCTCTTTAGGATCGAATTCTTGGCCTTCAGGACGCATTGGCGACACACCTAAGCGTTTGAGACAGTCTACGAGTTGCTTGTAAACACCTTGATAACTTTTATGAATGGCCATTTCTCCATCGTTTTGGGGTTTAATTTGGGCTCGCGCTCGTTCAAAGTTATCAACTATTGGCAATAATTCTGTAATAGTATTGCGTTTCACCTGTAATTCTAAATCTTCTTTTTCTTTACGCGTGCGTTTGCGGTAATTTTCAAAATCTGCCGCAATTCGCATATATTGACTGCTACGCTCATCTAATTGCGCTTTTAATGACTCAAGTTGAGCGGTAGGAGGCGTATCAGTATCTGTTTGAGCAGTTGTTTGGGTTGTCGGGGGGGCATCTTCTTGTGCATTAGGCGCAGCCGAATCAGCGGTTACGTCCGGTTGAATTGTTACTTCCTCGTTAACATCACCGTTAGAATTATTGGAATTTGTTTGTGGAGAGTCGCTGTTCATTACTTAATTTACCTCTATTTGTTCACCGTTGGGGCACTGCTGTGTTGTTTATAGATGACTGTTAATATTCAGCCATTATTTTCTAATCATTTGGGGATAATTTATAGGTAAGTTTTTACAACCTTACATTCACAGCAGCGTAAAAATTCAATTACTGCAAGGGGAAGTTAGGCGTATTTGTTTGCCCTTTATATTCCACGGAAGTGGTATCACCGTCATGTATTATGACAAATGCTGAACCTGAGTGATGACTTTCTCAAGAAGCTTATTTGTAGAAATTCCTTAACTCTAAGAGGTAGGGATTGCCTCCTTTACTCACACTCATATAGGAGGCATCCCCTAGGCGCACGGTAGTGTAGTCTTGTGAAGGGAATGCTCCTGCACGGTTCTCTCGGTTGAAGCAAGTAGGTCGGTTTCCCCCATTTTGGCAGAATGCCTTTTTGTAGGATACCGCAAACTGAAAATTTTCCCCACTTAAAGCGACTACCGTGGAGGAAAAAGTTAGTTTATTTTATATCTTCTTGCCTGTAAGTCCTTAGGGATTTACGAATACTTTTACGATTAGATCTATATTTATAAATATTTTTAGTAGTTCTTTTACCAAAGATACCATTTAAGCGGTAAGTCGATTAACAGGAGGAGAAGTCACCTTTGGGCTATTGGCGACTTTTAAACTTAATTTAAGAACACAACAAAAATTTTAGCGAAGTTTTCTTAGTTGAGATGAAAATTCTGCACCCCAGCTTGGGAATACTTAAATAGTACGGTTTGTGCAGCATCCATCCTCTCAATATATGACTTATTCCTCACAAAAAAAGCGCAGTACCGCTCTGAGTGTTAGGTCGGAGTTTTCGCCTTTCGGCAATAAACTTGTTCAATCTGGCTTTGTAGACAATCGTCAGATGAAACAGGCGCTTATAGAAAGTCGCAAGTCGGGTAGACCTTTAACTGAGGTTATCGAATCAATTGCAGGGCGACAACTATCACCAGAGCTACTTCGAGAATACAAAAAACAACAGCTATTTGAGCTAAAAATTCTTTACGGCGTTGAAAGCTTAGATCCGGAAGTTAGCCAAGTTGGTACAACTTCTGTGGGAAGTTTGATTGATACTCTTATCCCAGTGGATACTTGTCGTCGCCATCGTCTAATACCACTATCAAAACATGAAGATGAAAATCCACCCTTTGTTTTGGTAGCCATGGTAGATCCAGATAATCTGGAGGCTTCTGACGACCTAAATCGGATTTTGCGTCCCCAAGGCTTCAGTTTACAGCGCATGGTAATCACTGCTGAAGATTACCAACAGCTAATCAACCAATTTTTGGATGAAATGGCTGTCAAACAAAAGCATATAGAAAAAGAACAATTTACTGATATCAATCAAGATCTAGAAAATCTTGATAATCTCGATCTAGAAGATGCTCCTGAAGAAGCGGAAGCTGACTTAGGTTCGGCGATGAAGGGCGCTGAGGATGCCCCAATTATCAATCTGGTAAATAGAATCCTCGCTAAAGCATTGCATGAAGGGGTTTCTGATATTCATATAGAACCCCAAGAAGAAAACCTACGCATTCGCTTTCGTAAAGATGGTGTATTGCGGGAGGCTTTCGATCCTTTACCGAAAAAAATCGTTCCAGCAATTACCGCTCGTTTCAAAATTATTGCTAACTTAGATATCGCCGAACGTCGTCTTCCTCAAGATGGACGTATCCGGCGTTTATTTGAAGGACGCAAAGTGGACTTCCGGGTAAATACTTTACCAAGTCGTTACGGAGAAAAAGTGGTTCTCCGAATTCTAGATAACTCCTCAACTCAATTGGGATTGGATAAATTAATTACCGATCCTGAGACATTACAAATTGTCCAGGAAATGGTTAGCCGTCCCTTTGGCTTAATTCTAGTAACTGGACCAACGGGTTCTGGTAAAACAACATCTCTGTATTCTGCCCTCGCTGAAAGAAATTCTCCCGATATTAATATCAGTACTGTTGAAGACCCTGTGGAATATAGTTTACCGGGCATTACTCAGGTACAAGTAATTAGGGAAAAAGGACTGGACTTCGGTACTGCCTTGCGGGCATTTTTACGACAAGATCCGGATGTATTACTTGTAGGTGAAACCCGGGACAAAGAAACAGCAAAAACAGCTATCGAAGCGGCATTAACAGGTCACTTAGTATTAACTACCCTACACACTAACGATGCTCCTGGTGCGATCGCCCGTTTGGGAGAAATGGGTATTGAATCTTTCATGATTTCTAGTTCCTTAATCGGAGTTTTGGCACAGCGTTTGATGCGTCGCGTATGTAGTGAATGTCGCATTGAATACAGTCCCACACCCCAAGAACTAGCACGTTACGGCTTATCAGCATCTCAAGAAGCAGACGTTATTTTTTACAAAGCTAATACTCTGACTATAGAACAAGTTCAAGAAGCCAAAGCCAATAATACACTTTGTGAAAAATGTAACGGTGTTGGTTACAAAGGGCGCTGCGGTGTTTACGAAGTAATGAGAATTACCGAACGCATCCAAACTTTAATTAATGAAGAGGCTCCAACAGAATTAATTAAAGAAGCAGCGGTAGAGGAAGGAATGAAAACTCTGCTTGCTTATAGTTTGGATTTAGTGCGTCAAGGAGCCACCACCCTTGAAGAAGTAGAACGCGTAACCTTTACCGATACAGGTTTGGAAGCAGAGTTAAAAGCTAAGCGTAAGAGTGGTTTAACCTGTCGAAACTGTGAAGCCGAATTGCAACCGGAATGGTTGGATTGTCCTTACTGTATGACATCTCGCTTTCAAGATTAGTTGTTAGTGGTTAGTAGTTAGTGGTTACTAGTAATGAACAACTATCAACTATCAACTATCAACTATCAATTAACAACTATCAAATAACAAATAACAAATAGAAAAAAGGAACAAACAAATGGAAATGATGATTGAAGATTTGATGGAACAAATGATTGAAATGGGTGGTTCCGATATGCATTTATCCGCTGGTATACCTCCTTATTTTCGTATCAGCGGCAAACTAACTCCCATCGGTGATGAATCTTTAAGTGGCGATCAATGTCAAAGACTAATTTTTAGTATGTTGAATAACTCTCAACGTAAAATTCTAGAACAAAATTGGGAGTTGGATTGTTCTTATGGTGTCAAAGGATTGGCACGTTTCCGGGTGAATGTCTACAAGGAACGCGGTACTTACGCCGCTTGTTTAAGAGCTTTAAGTTCTAAAATTCCTAATTTTGATAAATTGGGTTTACCAGATGTTGTCCGAGAAATGTGTGACAAACCCAAAGGGATGATATTAGTAACAGGTCCCACGGGTTCTGGAAAAACAACTACTTTGGCGGCAATGATTGATTTAATCAACCGTACAAAAGCAGAACATATATTAACAATTGAAGATCCAATTGAATTTGTTTATGAACCAATTCAAAGTCTCGTTCACCAGCGCCAACTCGGTGAAGATACAAAAAGTTTTGCTAATGCTTTAAAAGGTTCTTTGCGTGAAGATCCAGATATTATTTTGATTGGAGAAATGCGTGACTTAGATACCATTTCTCTTGCTATTTCCGCAGCAGAAACTGGTCACTTAGTATTCGGTACCTTGCACACCTCTTCAGCAGCACAAACTGTTGACAGACTCATCGACGTTTTCCCTGCCGACAGACAAACTCAGGTGCGGGTACAACTATCAAACTCTTTAGTTGCAGTATTTAGCCAAACCTTAGTACCCAAGAAAAACCCCAAACCGGGTGAATTTGGTAGAGTAATGGCTCAAGAAATCATGATTATTACTCCTGCTATTTCTAACATGATTCGCGAAGGAAAAACCGCTCAAATTTATTCTTCTATCCAAACTGGTGCAAAATTAGGAATGCAAACTTTGGAGAAAGTTCTTGCCGATTATGTGAAAGCAGGAACTATTTCCTTTGAAGCTGCAATGTCAAAAACATCTAAGCCAGATGAAGTCCAACGTTTAATTGGTTCTGCACCAACAAATGGTAAAGCGAAAGCTGGTTTAAAACGTTAATCTTCAACAAAATTACTAGTAGTTAGTTGTCAGTTTTTTGCAACCCAATGGGTATCCCTTTTTGGGAGATGCTGCGCTAAGTGAGGGATACCCCCAACTTCTTGGCTATCTCAATTACTAACTACTAAGTAGTTTTTCATTTAACAAGTTAAAAATTTGAATTTTAAATTATATAAATTATGCCAACTTTTGTTGCTCGGGTTCGGGATTCAGAAGGAAAATCCAAACAAGAAAAAATTGTTGCAGACTCTTTAGCAGAAGCTCGTACTGAGTTAAGACAGCAAGGTTTTGTCATTCAAGATTTACAACAATTTAAAGGTTTCGATATTGGTGACGCTCTTGATTTAACAAAAATACAAAATAAGCTTGCTACAGTTGCTGTTAAAGATAAAGCGATATTTTCTCGTCAATTTTCGGCTTTGACAAATGCGGGAGTGGCAATTGTCAGAAGTTTAGGAGTACTTTCCGAACAATGCAGCAATCCAAAATTAAAAGATGCACTATTAGATATTAGTGGTGAAGTGCAAAATGGTGTTAATCTTTCCGATGCAATGCGGAAGCATCCTGAATGTTTTGATAATTTGTATGTGAGTATGATTCAAGCTGGTGAAGTCGGCGGTGTTTTGGACGAAGTACTTAACCGTTTGGCAAAATTATTAGAAGATACGGCTCGACTGCAAAACCAAATCAAATCGGCAATGTCTTATCCTACCGTAGTAGGTGGTTTAGCAGTAATCATTTTTCTGGCAATGACTATTTTTCTAATTCCAATTTTTGCCAATATATTCAAAGATTTGGGAACAGAATTACCAGCTCTAACACAGTTTATGCTCTGGATCAGTGGTGTTCTTACAAGCTGGAGGCTTTTCGTTCTTATTGGTATTGTTGTAGGGTCAAAAATTGCTTTTGACCAATACTATAAGACACCCGTTGGCAAATTGAATATCGATGCTATTTCCTTAAAACTACCCTTATTTGGTGATTTAACCCAAAAATCAGCAATAGCTAGATTTAGTCGGACTTTTGGTTCTTTAACTCGTTCTGGAGTACCAATTTTAACCTCCTTAGAAATTGTCCGAGATACATCAGGAAATCAGATAATTGCTAATGCTATTGATTCTGCAAAAAACGAAGTACAGCAAGGGGGGATGATTAGTTTCGCTTTGCAAAAAGAAAATTGCTTTCCTCCTATGGCAATTCAAATGATGAGTATTGGAGAAGAAACAGGGGAATTAGATGGAATGTTAATGAAAGTTGCTGATTTCTATGAAGATGAAGTTGAACAAGCAGTAAAAGCTATGACCAGTGTTTTGGAACCATTAATGATTGTAGTTATTGGTGGTATGGTTGCTGTGATTTTGCTGTCAATGTACTTACCTATGTTCGCAGTATTTGAAGAATTGGGCTAAATAACAGTGAACAGTAAGTAGTTATCAATTAACAATTATCAATATTTACAGCGATTGTCACAAGATTTGGATGGTGCAGTATCCTTATTACCTTATTATTACGTTCAAAATCCGCAGTGTAGAGCACCCTACAAAAAAATGTGCCTTAATGCTCACGTCCTAAGTTAATTGATAGCTTTTTATTATAAGAAGATTAAATGTCAAAGGTTAAAGATTAACATTCCTAATTCCTAACTCTTAATTTTTTCAATTATGCCAGTACAAAAATCTCAATACGAAATCAGCTTGGCAGAATATACCAATCATTCAGCAGCAGTTGCTCTTTTAAAGCAACATCGTCCTTATTTAGAAATGATTCCTAGTTTACGCCGTCCAGATGAAAGTCTTGTTACGATTCCTCTACCTATTATTCGCATTCGCAAAACTGAAACAAACTTACCACAGACAACTTGTCTACCTTCTGATTTAGCAATTTTGATGTGCGATCCAGAATGGAAAATTAAAACAGGGGTTGAAATTCTTGTATTTATTCACCGCCCTGATGAGGATTTTTCTGATTTTTTAGGACGATGGCGACAAACTCAAGTTTGGTTAGATAAAGATTACGAGTGGTTTATGCCTCCTCGCTACAATCATATTTTGAATGAAGGAAACAATACTGTATATCCTTTGTTTGTAGTTTTTTCTGAAACTCCAGAACGAATTAAGCGTGGGTTAGTCGGTTCTGATATTCCGTTTGTTGTTCAAAGCTCAGAATTTGTTTTTGATGAAGAGAGGAATGAAGTTGAGCGACAACCAGGGAATTAGCAATGTGTTACCAGCTATTCGCCAGTTACTTTCAAATATTTGAGATTAATAAGCATTATTCCGCTTTTTAAAGCTTTAATAGACCAAAACTAATCATAATCATAAGCTTTCGATATATTTTTTCTATCTTTTACGATTGGACTTTGTGTTATCTGCTAGCTCTATATCCTGGGAAATGATTATGTTAAAGTGTCAGATTTTCAGCTTGACTAATGTTCTTCCTTAAGAGAAACTTACATATAATTGACGCAAACACTAATACAAATCATAATTTTTGTAAAGAATTTGATACATATTATTTCGAGAGATGGAACATTAGTTATTTAACTATCAATTTTATAGTTAGGTCAAAATGCTGC
>JBCCSG010000057.1:0-27876 GCA_039200565.1 Cyanobacteria bacterium P01_D01_bin.50
CCCATCTCCCCATCTCCCCATCTCCCCATCTCCCCATCTCCCCATCTCCCCATCTCCCCATCTCCCCATCTCCCCATCTCCCCATCTCCCCATATCTTCTACTCCCCTTCCACCTGAGCGCGATACTCAGATGCGCTCATTGCATCATCAATATCACTGGAGTTTTCAACTTTTACTTTGATCAACCATCCTTTATCGTAAGGCTCATCAGCTAATTCTTCAGGAGAATCAACCATTGCACTATTGGATTCGGTGACGGTACCAGTTACGGCGGATTTCAAGTCTTCTACAGCTTTGACTGATTCAACCGTGCCAAAGGTTTCTCCTTTAGTTACACTATCGCCGACTTCGGGTAATTCCAAAAATACGATATCTCCGAGCTGATCGATCGCAAAAGCAGTAATTCCAATGGTGGCAGTTTCACCTTCAAGGCGTATGTATTCATGAGTATCTAAGTATTTCAAATCATCTGGATATTCAAAAGCCATATTCTTCTCCTGTCAATTATCAATTATCAATTATCAGTAATTAAGCTCAAAGATCAAAGGTAGACAGTTAGGTATTAGGATAAAGTAAAGTACATAGGAGGTAAGACTAAATTATTAGTTAACTCCTAACTCATAACTCCTAACTCCTAACTTATTCTTCTCTCCATCCTTATTTACCGACGCGACTTTTCGATCGATAAAACGGACGCTTAACTATTATTGCGGGGTACTTTTTGCCGCGAATTTCAACTTCTAATTGGTTCCCGACTTTGGCTATTTCGGTGGGTAGATATGCTAACGCGATGGGATAACCGAGGGTAGGCGATAAAGTCCCACTGGTAATTTCCCCTACTTTTTCATTTTCTGATAATACTGAATAGCCATGACGGGCAATGTTACGCCCTTGCATTTGCAAACCTACTAGTTTACGTTGAACCCCGTTCGCTTTTTGCTGTTGCAACACTTCACGCCCAATAAAATCACCTTTAGTGTCTAAATGAACTAACCAACCCAAAGCAGCTTCATTTGGAGTAGTGGTATCATCGATATCTTGTCCGTAAAGTGCCATGGCGGCTTCTAATCTCAAGGTGTCTCTCGCACCCAATCCACAGGGAAGCACACCTGCTTCAATTAATATGCGCCACAGTTCGACTCCCACACTTGGTTCGAGCATTACCTCAAAACCATCCTCCCCGGTGTAACCAGTGCGAGCAAGAAAAGCAGATTTACCAAGTACTGTTCCATCCAAATGACCAAATGCTTTAATAGGCGTTAAATCTTCTTCAACAAATTTTTGCAGAATTTCAGTAGCTTTTGGTCCTTGAACTGCTAATAAAACTTTTTCTGTGGATAAATCTTGGAACTCCACCTGTTGAGTATCAAGGTGTTCGAGCAACCATGCTTTATCTTTTGCTGTGGTTGCGGCGTTTACAATCATAAATCCTTTTTGTAAACCACTACTATCTTCGCCTTGATAGTAAAAAATTATGTCATCAATTATGCCACCTTGAGGGTTTAACAGAACGCTGTATTGCGCTTGATGTGGAACAAGACGGCTCAAATCGGAAGGAACCAAACGCTGAAGTTGAGAAACTAAATTTTTACCCTGTAAAGTAAACTTACCCATATGGGAAATATCGAACATTCCAGCTGAACTTCTAACAGCCTCATGTTCTTTAGTGATACCAGAAAACTGTACTGGCATTTCCCAGCCGCCAAAACTGGTAAATCGCGCTTTCAATTCTTGTACAACATTAAATAAGGGCGTTCGCGCTATTGCAATTTCTTCGTTATTAGCCACAGACAAATACAGCTTTTCTCAATCAACATCTTTAAGTATCCTACGCCGATGTTGGTATTTAAAATTTAGAATTTAGAATTCTCCCCATCCCCTTGTCTCCCATCTCTCTTAATGCGATCGCTGCCAAGTATGATTAAATGTGGATGTATTGAGTTTTATGAAGTAGCGGTTATGAAATTTTGGCAAGTATTAGTTAGTTTTGTCTTGGCTATTGTTGTGCTTTTTTATCCTTTGTCGGCGCAAGCTGCAAGTTCTTCTAGTATTTCACGTGCGGCTGGGAATGAATTATCAGGTAAAGATTTATCCGGTCAAAGTTTAGTTGAACAGGAATATACCACTCTAAGTTTAGAAGGTACTAATTTTAGTAACGCCAATATGCGCGGTGCTGTTTTTAACGGTTCATTGTTGCAAAACTCAAATTTGCATGGTGTTGATTTCAGTGATGGTATAGCTTATTTAACAACCTTTAATGATGACGATTTCAGTGATGGAATTTTTACTAATGCAATGATGTTGCGTTCTGTCTTTAATAATGTTGACGTTACAGGTGCTGATTTCAGCGGTGCAATTTTAGATCGGGTAGAAATAAAAAAACTTTGCGAAACAGCCAGCGGGGTTAATTCTAAAACCGGCGTGTCTACTCGTGATTCTCTCGAATGTAGGTAATTGGAAGGATGGGGAGGGGGGAGACAAGGGGAGCCACTGCTCGTCGCCAAGTCAGCACCACCTCTTTTAAAGTCTCAATTGTCTATGCCCCATGTCCCATCACGCCCAATTCCCGATCGCCGAGTTTACTTAGCTTTAGCTTTTTTCCCATACTTATCCGGATACTTGCGCCGGAAATAATCTTCCATAACTCGTTTAACCATTGGTGCGGCAACCTTACCACCTCCTCCTCCAGAGTGTTCGGCAAATGCCAACACGATGATTTCAGGTTTGCTTGCGGGTGCATATCCACCAAACCAAGCGTGGTTAGCTTTGACGCGATTGGGTTTCCAAGCTTCTGCAGTTCCGGTTTTACCAGCAACAGGAGGAAGTGTCGGCGAATTCATCATTTTAGCCGTACCTTTTGTAATTACTTCTCGCAATCCCCTTTGGATCACCTTTACTGTTGAAGGTTTCATACCAACGGATTCTCGCCATCTCTTTTTTTCTTCGTTGGTTTTAAGAATGTGGGGCTTTACTAAATAGCCACCATTTGCTGGTATGGCGAACATTCGAGTTACTTGTAAAGGTGTCGCTAGTAAAGCTCCTTGCCCGATTGACATATTTACGGAATCGCCTACTGTCCAATCGCGTTTCCATAATCTTCGTTGGTAAGCGTTATCGGGAACCAAACCTCTAGATTCGCTGAAAGAAAATTCCGAACCTGTTTGTCTACCGAATCCAAATTTACGAGTCCATTCAATTAAAGTTTTACCGCCAACTCTTGCACCTACTTGATAAAAGAATGTATCGCTACTCCAAGCTAAAGCTCCTGCAAATCCTAAAGGACCAAATCCAGCATGGTTCCATTCATTAAAGCGGTGTCCGCCAAAAACTAGATAACCGGAGGTTCGCAACACCGTATTCGGAGAATATTTACCCGATTCTAAACCAGCTGCAATAGTAACCACTTTAAAAGTACTTGCGGGAGGATAAGCTCTAAAAGCACGATTGAGCATGGGATGCTTTCTACCTAATAGTGCCGCTTCTAACTTTTTACGTGAGGGATTTTGTTCAGTAAATATATTAGGGTCAAATGCAGGATAAGACACCATTGCTAAAATCCCACCATTCTCAGGGTGCATGACGATAATTGTTCCGGTACGTCCTTGCAAAGCCCTATAAGCAGATTTTTGTATATCCAAATCTATGGTTAATTGGATATCTTGACCGGCTTCTGCCTGTTTTTCACCTAATACTTTTATAGGACGACCTTTTCCATCAACTTCTACTTGTTGACCTCCCCATTCTCCTCGCAATGTAGTTTCAAAGGCTTTTTCTACACCCATCTGTCCGATTACATCTCCTAGACGGTAGCCGTCTTTCTTTTTCTTGGCTAACTGTTCGGCAGTGAGTTCGCGGGTATAACCCATTACGTGAGCTAAATGTGCACCATGAGGATAGTAGCGGACTGCTTCTCTATGAATTTCTACACCCGGTAGTTCATTCTCGTACTCTTTTAAAGTCGTAATTTGTCCGATACTGATATTGCGAGCAATTCTTACCAAAGAAGAAGAGTTTGGTCCAGCTTTTTCTAGTTTCTCTTGAATTTCTGAGTGCGGTATATTTAAGATTTGAGATAAACGCGGACTTAATGTTTTCCACGACTCTTTTTTATGAGCCATTGGCCACAAATACACAGAATGAGGATAGCGAGTTGTAGCTAACAATTTCCCGTTTCTATCAAAAATATTACCTCGTTCTGGCTGTCGGAGAATCAAGCGAATACGATTATCTTCTGCTCGCTTTTTAAACTTCTCTCCTTGGATTACTTGTAAGTATGCTAAGCGACTAAGAATTCCACTTGTCAAAAATAAAGTTAATAGAATTAAGAATATAGATTGGTAACCTTTTCCTACAGTACGGGCATCTTTTTTATTACCAATGTGAGGTAATTGTAATAAGTTCATAAGACAAAAAATTATAGAAAAATAGCATTATCTTTATACAATTGTTTCCCCTTCGCAACCGGGAGACGACTGTTTAATAATTGAAAGTGTATATGATGTTTTTGTGTAGTTAACTTGTTTTAAATTCTGTCCCTACAAAATACGGTTCCATCTCGGGTTGAATGACTGACGGGTACGCTGCCAAATTTTTTTAGGAGAAAAAAACTCTCATTAGAGCCCTTAACTTTATACTTCATTCTTCACGGTGAGTAGGGAGTAAATTAATTTTGACGTATACAATAAACCAAAGTGCCTTTTAAGCCCAGCTTAATACACTATATTTGTTGGCGCAAATACGTACATTTCGCGAGAATTAAAAAAGGATTATGTCTCAAACTATAACGCAGCAGCGTACCGATATGACGACTTTTGAGTCCCTTGATGTTGAACTATCTGGCGTATTCAAGTTTTTTAACAAAGAACCAGCCTTACACGGGATCGACTTAGATGTCAGACAAGGAGAATTTTTTAGTATTCTCGGTCCTTCCGGTTGTGGAAAGACAACTATATTACGTTTAATCGCTGGTTTTGACAAACCTGACGCTGGTAAAGTTTTCATTCAAAGTCTTCCTATGGCTAAAGTTCCTCCCCATCGCAGGCCTGTCAATACTGTTTTTCAAAGTTATGCTTTGTTCGATCATCTCAATGTATGGGATAACATCGCTTTTGGTTTGAGATTAAAGAAACTACGCAAAGCTGAAATCGATGCTCGAGTTCAAGAAGCTTTACAACTTGTAAAAATGGAAAGCTTGCGATCGCGATTCCCTTGGGCACTTTCTGGCGGTCAACAGCAGCGAACAGCATTAGCACGTGCTCTAGTCAATCGTCCGTCGGTAATATTGTTAGACGAACCTCTAGGTGCTTTAGATTTAAAGCTACGTAAGGAGATGCAGGTTGAGTTATTAAATTTACATAGAAACCTAGGGTTAACTTTTATTATGGTAACTCACGACCAAGAGGAAGCACTGTCGTTATCGCAACGTATCGCAGTAATGAATCAAGGTAAAATTGAGCAAATCGGCACCCCGAAGGAAATTTACGAACAACCGCGATCGACTTTTGTTGCTGATTTTATTGGCGATACTAATTTGTTATCAGGGGAAATAGCAGATGTAGATGCAACAAGTATCAAGGTTGTTACCAAAGCCGGATTAACCGTTATTGTTAAACGCAATATATATACTCCTACAGGGGTATCGCAAAATGTGGTATTGAGCGTGCGTCCAGAAAAAATTCAGCTTTCACTCTACAAACCTAGCGTACAGAATAACTGTTTTGAAGGACGTTTAGTTAACGTGATGTATTTAGGAACTCATGTTAATTATGTCATAGAACTAACACCTTTTTTACGTATTGTCGTCATACAGCCAAATACATTTGGCATGTTACCTGACCCAGAAACACCTATTTATGCTTGGTGGGCAGACAATGATTGTTTGGCTTTACTTAATAATGACTAAATATGTATATAAGTATTTTTATTTATACTTAAACATAGTTTAATCAGTATTTTTTAGTTTGAAGCATGTTGATTTGCTCATTAATTTAGATAAAAAATAAGAGATTCTAAATGATTAGAAGAAGAAAATTTGTTACAGGGTTAGCTGCACTTTCTGGATTAATAACTGCAAGTTGCGGTTGGAGATTGGGTGACGTGAGAGCATCTTCTCCTATAGCTGGTGGGCTTGATAAATTGCATCTCTTTACTTGGACTCAATACACCGATAGTAAATTATTAAAAACATTTAGCAGTCAAACAGGTATCAAAGTACTTGCAGATGTATATGATGCCAATGAAGTAATGCTGGCTAAGTTACAAGCAAGTGGTGGTGGCACTTACAGTTTGATTTATCCATCTGACTACATTGTAAAAAAGATGGTAAATAAAGGATTATTAAACAAAATTGATCGCAAACGTATTATTGGATTGGATAATTTGTTTTCCCAGTTTAAAAATCCTGAATATGATCCTGATAATAGTTATAGTATTCCCATGAGTTGGGGAACTACTGGCTTTATTTATAATTCTGAAAAACTAAAAACAGCACCTCAAGATTGGGATTATCTCTGGCAAAATCAAGAAAAATTGTCCAAACGTATCACATTACTCAATGATGCGCGGGAGGTAATTGGTGCAGTTTTAAAAATGTTGGGTTATTCCTACAATTCACAAAATGAAAATCATCTCGAAGAAGCTTATGAAAAACTAGAAATTTTAAAAAGTGATATAGCCGCTTTTAGTACGGATGCGTGGCGAAATCAAATCATGTCAGGGGATTTATTTTTAGCAATGTGTTATTCATCTGATGCTTTTCAGATAATACGAGAAAATCCCATATTTAAATATATAATACCTCAAAGTGGTTCATCTTTATGGACTGATACAATGGCAATTCCCAAAACAACTAGTAATATAGGTGGTGCCTATGAATGGATAAACTTTATGTTAAAACCAGAAGTAGGAACAGCGATGAGTAAACGTTTAGGAGTTGCAACTCCTAATCGGGCTGCTTTTGAATTATTGCCCCAAGAAATTCAAACAAATCCGACTTTATTTCCACCAGAAAATATTTTAAATCAATGCGAGCGTCTCAGCCCTGTTGGAAAATTTGAACAAGTTTATGAGCGATATTGGACTAAATTAACGAGTGGATAAATTAAGTGAGATATTAGTAGTTAGCAATGCTATTTCTCTACAATAACTAAATAAGTCGGCATAAATAAATCCTTGCATTAGGGCAGTATGTCCGTAGCGAAAGTCTTCCCGGACATACTTTAATTGGGAGCATCGCAATTTTGCAAAAATAAGATTTGTAGTGGGAGCGTCTTCACTCAGTACTAGCGAGCAAGATGTAAGCGCTGAGCGCACACAACACGTACACACTAGGAAAAAATCAATTTACACCAGCAGGGATGCTCCCCTTTAATTTTTTAACGCCGACT
The DNA here is from genome assembly GCA_039200565.1 of Cyanobacteria bacterium P01_D01_bin.50. Classification (GTDB taxonomy): domain Bacteria; phylum Cyanobacteriota; class Cyanobacteriia; order Cyanobacteriales; family Nostocaceae; genus Rivularia. Next base: position 7,386 of record JBCCSG010000057.1, read on the forward strand.
TACTAACTACTAACTACTAACTACTAACGATTAACTAGTAATACTTATGAACAACAAAATTCAACCTTCTCAACCTAATAATTATCCGATCCGGAAATCTCGAAATTCAGGACAAAACTGGTTTCAAGCTATCTTGTTACTAGCACCTGCTGGAATTTGGCTTTTGTTATTATTAGTACTGCCGACATTAATCATTATTCAATTAAGTTTTGTACCAGGAATTAGACCTGGAGATATTGTAAATCCAACTGGAGTTGAAAACTATCTGCGTATATTCGATCCTCTCTATTTACAGGTAATTAAACGTTCTTTACTCCTAGCATTAGCTACTACAGTTATTTGTTTAGTTCTAGGTTTCCCCGTTGCATTTTGGATTGCACGGATGACACCGAAGCGTTGGCGTAATCTGCTTCTTCTCAGCTTTATTTTACCTTTGTGGACTTCTTCTCTACTTCGTTCTTATGCTTGGATTACAATTTTACGTCCTACAGGTTTACTTAATACTGCATTAGCTTATTTCAACTTACCAACATTAAATTTACTTAATACCACATTAGCCGTATTAATTGGTATGAGCTACAATTTGCTACCTTATATGGTTTTAATTTTATACGCTTCCTTAGAAAAACTAGACAAACGCTTGCTTGAAGCAGCCTCCGATTTAGGAGCGAATTCCATACAGGTTTTTTGGAAAGTAACCGTACCTCAAGTTTTACCTGGTATTTATGCAGCTTCCATGTTGGTATTTATTACTGGATTGGGAGACTACGTTAATCCTGAATTACTCGGAGGTGCATCGAGCATGACAGTAGCGCGATTAATTTACAATCAGTTTCTCGGTGCTGCTCAAAACTGGGGGTTTGGCTCCGCTTTAAGTTCGTTATTAGTTTTACTTGTGAGTTTAGCGATCGCTTTTTTAATTAAGTTTGGCGATGCGAAACCCGAGCGGTAATTTTTTCAGCGGATACGGCAGATGCAATGATTTACGGTAGTTATCAATCAATATGTTTAATTTGTTATATTTTACTTCTGGCGGTGTATTTTTACGGTGTACTGCTATTGGCAGTTGTTTATAAATTTCATTTAGTAAATCCATAATTTTATTTATTTTATCAATCTCATTGTCACAAAATATGAGTTTAGTTTTTCATTAAAACTCTTAACTAGTACATTGTTAAACTTTCAATCAAACTGAATTTTAATCCATATATTTTTCATTCTTAAGATCAGAATAAGTAAGCATAAATACTATTTTTTCTTTAATCTCATTTGTAAAATAATTATTAAATTATTATCGTATAAGTTGCTTCTCTGGATGTTTTGAGTAGTATAGTATTTAAGATTCCATAAATATAGAGTTAGTCTCAAAACTGAATGATTTTGAAAAAATTGAGCCTTTATAAAATAAAACCTAAATTATATAAATATACTGGTACAACAAGGCGTATATAAAACAACCATTTTAGAAACTTGAAACCCTTGTCCTATAATACTTTTTACTTATCTTCTTAGGAGGCGCGATCTGTTTTGCAGAACATATGTACCAGTATCTATAGTCAGATTTAAGATTATTGTTTCTGTGTCAATAAATAAGAAAAGTGAAGGGTATCTAATTGATATATGACGGGCACCCTTAAAAGTTTTTCTTCTAAAAAACTTTTAAGGGAACCCTTGACATTGCATTACTGTGGAAGTTATGTGACCACGATCGAGCCATGACTTCAAAAAAAGACTATTTATTACATTGTTAGTTGCTTGGAGATTATAGACGCTGAAAAAATACTGTAAATTGTACGTCTTTAGTTAGAGTGCAAAAATAAATTAATACGCTATTCCTAAAGAAGTAAAAGATAAAAAAGTTGATTAAAAGCTTTTTCTTTTACAAAAATTAGGTATTAGTTTGTTGGCTAAAAATAACAATCAATATTATCGGAGTAACCATGTCAGAATTAATTAAATTAATTTTAGATAGTGAAGAAAAAAACGATTTTCGGTCTTTATTGAGTGATTTACGTCAACAAAAAAAAAGCTATTTGCTACGTAATGATATACTGAATGCTTATAGTGAATATTGTTATAAATATAAAAAAACAGCAGACTTTTGCACAAATTCCAACTTAAGTAAATTAATTTACTATACTCAAGAAATTATTAGAGAAGAATCGAGCTTCTGTTTTATTATCCGTCCAAAAATTGCTTTTCAAGAAGTTTATCGCGTAACAGCAGAATTAAACATTGAGAAAATGACAGTAAAAGAATTACTCAATGTACGCGACCGTTTCGTAAACAAATATAATCCTCAAGAAGGGGAATTGTTAGAATTAGATTTTGGTCCTTTTTACGATTACTCACCTCAAATTCGCGATCCAAAAAATATCGGCAAAGGAGTACAGTTTCTTAACCGCTACCTCTCCAGTAAACTATTTGCAGACTCTAAACAATGGCTGGAAAGTTTATTTGACTTTCTTCGTTTACATCAATATAACGGCGTTCAATTACTGATTAATAGTAGTATTAAATCCCAAGAAAATCTTTCTCAACAACTCAAAAAAGCAATCGATTTTGTAGAAAATCGTCCTCAAGAAGAATCCTACGAAGAGTTTCGCTTTCAGTTGCAAAATATGGGTTTTGAACCCGGTTGGGGCAACACTGCTTCTCGGGTTTTAGAAACTCTAAATATTCTCGATGAGTTAATAGACTCCCCAAATCCTCAAACCTTAGAAGGGTTTATTTCTCGCATTCCGATGATTTTTAAAATCGTCTTGGTGTCTGCCCATGGTTGGTTTGCTCAAGAAGGAGTGTTAGGTCGTCCAGATACTGGAGGGCAAGTAGTTTACGTTCTCGATCAAGCCAAAAGTCTGGAAATACAACTCCAAGAAGATGCACAACTCGCTGGTTTAGAATCATTAAACGTCCAACCAAAAGTAATTATCCTCACTCGCCTAATTCCGAATAGTGACGGTACTTTGTGTAACCAACCTTTAGAGAAAGTCCACGGTACCCATAATGCTTGGATTTTAAGAGTTCCTTTACGGGAATTCAATCCCAATGTTACTCAAAATTGGATTTCTCGATTTGAATTTTGGCCTTATCTAGAAACTTTTGCGATCGATGCAGAAAAGGAACTATTAGCAGAGTTTCAAGGTAGACCAGATTTAATTGTTGGTAATTATACCGATGGTAATTTGGTTGCGTTTTTATTAGCTCGTCGTCTAAAGGTGACTCAATGTAATGTTGCTCACGCCTTAGAAAAATCCAAATACCTATTTAGTAATTTATACTGGGAAGAATTAGAAGATGAGTATCATTTTTCATTACAATTTACTGCCGATTTAATTGCAATGAATGCTGCTAACTTTGTGATTGCCAGCACTTATCAAGAAATTGTCGGAACCTCAGATAGTGTGGGACAGTACGAATCTTATCAATGCTTTACTATGCCGGATTTGTATCATGTGGTAAATGGAATTCAACTGTTTAGTCCCAAGTTTAATGTAGTACCGCCAGGGGTTAATGAAAATTGCTTCTTTCCCTATTCGCGTTCATATGAACGTGTTGAAAGCGATCGCCAAAGATTAGAAGAAATGCTCTTTACTAAGATCGATGGGACTCAGGTATTTGGTAAACTTGACGATCCAAATAAACGCCCTTTGTTTTCAATGGCGCGTTTGGATAGAATTAAAAATCTTACAGGTTTAGCCGAATGCTTTGGTCAAAGTAAAGAATTACAAGAGCGTTGCAACTTAATTTTAGTTGCAGGTAAATTACGCGTTGAGGAGTCGGGAGACAAGGAAGAAAGAGATGAAATTATCAAACTTTATAATGCTATCGAGCGATATAATCTTCATGGCAAAATTCGCTGGTTAGGCGTACGTTTATCCAAAGCTGATTCTGGCGAAGTTTACCGAGTAATAGCCGATCGTCAAGGAATTTTTGTTCAGCCAGCTTTGTTTGAAGCTTTCGGTTTAACAATTTTAGAAGCGATGATTTCAGGATTACCAACTTTTGGAACTCAATTTGGCGGACCTTTAGAAATTATTCAAGATAAAGTAAATGGATTTTATATTAATCCGACTAATTTAGAGGAGACAGCCAGCAAAATATTAGATTTTGTTAATCAATGCCAACAAAACCCTAACTATTGGAATGAAATTTCTCAATCTGGTATTGACAGAGTTTACAGTACTTATACTTGGAAAATTCACGTGAATAAGTTACTGACTTTAGCACGAATTTATGGCTTTTGGAATTTTATTTCTAAAGAACAACGAGAAGATTTGTTGCGCTACCTAGAATCATTATTTTATTTAATGTATAAACCAAGAGCGCAACAACTACTTGAACAGCATAAATATCACTAACTAGTAGTTTAAATACTTAGGGTCAACTCAGCAAAATCCCCTCGAAAGCTTCTTTGCCAGGGATTAACTGGTAAGCTGCCATACATGGGGATTTCCATCGGATCTCTAGATTTTGTCCTTAAGTAAGCCCCTTTTGTCAATTCTTGCCAAGTTCGAGGCCCCACTATCCCATCAGCCGATAATCGCCGATTTGCTTGAAAGGCTTTTACCGCTGTCTCTGTGAGAACATCAAACTTTCCACTTATCCCTACCCCGTAACGATTGTACGTTAGAAGCGTTTGTAAGACTCGGACAGCATCACCAGCGTTTCCATAACGTAGAACTGGTAGTTGTTGACCTCGATAATATTGGGCGAGTAAACGTTGCTCTACATCATAATCTGCCGTTTGTGGAATATCCCACTCTTTTCTAGGAGTAAATTTGAAGTTTTTTTCAGAGAAAGCGAAAGGCTTGGCATTCATAGAAGCTGTTTTTAAAACAGGAGAAAAAGCAACCTTTCTCCGAATCCTGTCGATAAGAATATAAGAACCTTTCCAGGAAATTTTGTATGATACATTACTAAGTTGTTTTTGATACTTTGAATTTTTAGTAGACAACTTGGGTTGATGACTGTTCCTAGAGATAGAGGTAGATAAGCGCCGACCCGAAATTAAGCGTTGCTGGACTTTCGACTGTTGGATGGTAACGGTCGTCGAGAATGTAGGCAGAAACGGTTGCCCCTGCGTTATAAAGCTTGCTATTAGCAAACCCAGTACGGTCATTTACTTGACCTCCTAATACCTACACTACTTATGACAGCACCATAAGTTTACATCCGGAAAAACTCTTAGGTCAAATGTAGTTTAAATAACCTATAAGTAAACTTTTTTTAGAGTATGATTCAAAGTATTTTTTTCTACATTTTTTTTACCTTGTCAATTCTTGCCACGTCTGCTGTCCAACTACACCATCCGTAGTTAAATTTCGGTTGCTTTGGAAAGCTTTGACAGCAGTTTCTGTAAGAGCGCCAAAATTTCCATCAACCCTAATGGGATAGCCATTAGCTAATAAGAGTCGCTGTAATACTCTAACCGACAAGCCGAAAGTGCCAAAACTCAGAATTGGTATGCTTCCCGTTTTGCCCAGAATTACTCTTCCCGAGTTAATTCGCCTTTGTTGCTCATTAGGAGCTCCTGCGAAAACTTCTTGTAGTTGGGGAGTATTTTCGATTGGGTCTGTCAAACTGGGTGGGGAAGTTGAAGGCAATATAATTCTGCTGCTTTCTTCAACAGAATCGGGAGATTTTTTTAAAATAATTGGTTCCTTTGTTGCAGAAATAGAGCGCCCACCGGGCGAACAACAATCAGGGGAGTTAATTCTATTTCTGATTTTTCTAAGTACATGTTCATTTTTTGGTGAAACAATAGTTGAAGCTATTACCCCTCTACTTGGTTGAATAAATTCTGGTGGTGTAATGCGAGCAGGAGTAAGTAGGGCAGTTGATTGAATCTGATTTGATTCTTTTAGACTTAAATCAAACTCAACTGCTATTTCATTAAATAAATAAGGTACAGATGGATGTCCTGTTGCTAGGGCACTCGTTATCAGCAAGCCAATATCATTCATGGTATTTCATTTTACTAATACCCATATTTTCTTTACACAGAGTTTCTTACTGTTCTTCCGGAAAACTGCGTACTTGTACTTAAAAAAAACAAGTCATTATTGCCAAAAATAGGAATAGTCTTGTTATTTCGTTATGAAAGTATATTGATTCAAGCGCGGATATAAATCAAACATTTTTTTCTATATTAAGGATCAGAAATACTTAAAATTCAACAACAAATAGTAACGATAAGGGATAGTTAAACTTGATGTTTTCTCCCCTCGCTTGCTCATTCATTATCTGAATTTATTAGCATTTGTGTAATTGTAATCTGCAACCAAGTTACAGAACTGTAATTCCTGTTACCCACTACAAAATCTGTCACAATATATCTTGAAAATACTAAATAATAGTGCTTGTTAATCTCTTTTATACTTATATTTAAGTGAGTTTCAGAAAAATTTATGCAAAATAATCCAAAAGGATTAGGTAAAAAAACCTATTATTAAAATAGATAAATGTCATTAATATTAATTGGTGTCTGAAATTAATATATACAGATACTAAAAGAGCAACTTTAATATTAATCAATAGTAATTAGAAGGGCAAAAATATCTATATCTAAAAATTTGAAGATAAAATTTTGTACTTCATTTAACTATTATATTATTATAAAATCAGTGCAAATACTTGCACAGAAGTATTTAGAAAACCGATTTTACAAGCATCGGTTTTGTCGATCGCTTGGAATCACCGTATTATTACATTGAGTATTGGATCGAAAAACTTAACAAGATATTGGAAAATTATGAATTTTTGTCATGATTGACAATCTTTCCCTCATACCGTTGACCTGGTACTCAAGCAAACCAAAATTGCCGGGTAAGGTTAGCTTCGGGGAGCAGAGGGAGCAGGGTGAGAAGAAACTTTTTATTTTCACCCTAAACCCCGTAAAGTTAGCTTGGCCAACCACTAGTCAACATCATCTGATGATGATATTCGGACATATCATATGTTTTTATATATTTTTGTACTGTAAAATACATATAACTAGTTTTATAATTTAAATTATGATAACGAATAAAATTCTTATGTTTAAATAAATATTCGGAGGCTAAATGACGCAGAATGGCATCCGCGGGTCACTGTTAATTATTGGTGGTGCGGAAGACAAACAAGGGAAATGTGAGATTCTGCGGGAATTTGTTCGCTTTTGTGGCGGTACAAAAGCAAGAATTGCGATCGTTACGGCTGCAACAGACTTGCCGATAGAGGTAGGACAAGAGTATATTCGTACATTTGAGCAATTGGGTGTAGAAGATGTACGCATTGTTGATACCCGAAATAGAGAAGAAGCATACTCCATAATTGGATTGCAAAATATCAACAAAGCAACTGGGGTATTCTTCACTGGAGGAAACCAAGCAAAAATTGTAGATACGATTAAAGATACAGATTTACATGCAGCGATTAAACGGCGCTTTTGTGAAGGAATGATAATAGCAGGCACGAGTGCTGGAGCTGCGATCATGCCAGATATGATGATTTTTGATGGTGATTCCGAAACAAATCCTCGCATGGACATTGTAAAAATGTCTCCTGGAATGGGTTTTTTCCCAGGGGTGATTATAGACCAACATTTCTCACAACGCGCCCGCATGGGACGTTTAATTTCAGCTTTAGCGCAGCAACAAAAAGCGGTATTGGGTTTTGGGATTGACGAAAATACAGCAATGTCAGTTACCGGCAACAAAATTCAAGTAATTGGAGAAGGCGCTGTAACAATTATTGATGAGTCAGATATAACTCACAGCAATATTAACAATATTTTGAAAGATGAAGGGTTGGCAATTTGCGGTGCAAAGCTGCATATTTTACCAAAGGGATATGAGTTTGATTTGGACAGTCGTCAACCGATGCAGCCCGCAGCGTTAGAAGTTGGGAATAACTAGTGGTGTATTTCATAAATTCTGGGTGGTTAGGTTTTTCCAGAAATTGTTTAGAGACGTTATATATAACGTCTCTACATTACGTCGGTAGACAAACAAAATCATCAAAACTAATGAAATGTAACTGTAAATCTCTTCCCCATCATCCCATATCCCAATCTCCCTATCCGAATTAATCCCACCAGCAAATGCCTGTGATAATATGAGAAACTGCTGCCTAGATAAAAGAAACAAAGTTGGGTTATGAGTCTAACACAAGAGAAAAAACAAGAGTTAATCTCACAATATCAAGTTCACGAAACCGATACCGGCTCTGCTGAAGTACAGGTTGCCATGCTCACAGAGCGGATTAACCGTTTGAGCAAACATTTGCAAAGCAATAAAAAAGACCACTCTTCCCGTCGGGGCTTGTTAAAAATGATTGGTCAACGTAAGCGTCTTTTGTCTTATATTCAAAAAGGAGACCGCGATCGTTATAAGAATTTAATTCGCAGTCTCGGTATCCGTGGATAAAAAAATGAGCCGCTGATTATGTCTGCCGAATCTGAACGCAACCCATTACCTTTTGAACCCAATAAAAAGCGCCAAAAGCCAGCTAAAGCTAAGGCTCAAACGCCTATTGTTAAAGAAGAAGTTGAAAAGGGGAACCTAAAAAAACCTCCTTTTACTAAAGAAGAAATGGCTATTCCCAAAGTTGTCAGCCAGCGAATGGTTAGAAGAGTCGCTTGGTTGTGTGGAGTACCAACTGTGTTGGGTATTTTAACTTTGGTTGTTAGCTATTTGCTAATCATCTATGCCGATATCAAGCTTCCTCCCATACTTGTATTACTCGTCAATATGGGGTTATTCGGTTTGGGAGTTTTAGGAATCACTTATGGGGTTCTCTCTGCTTCTTGGGATGAACAAAGAGCCGGGGGTTTACTCGGTTTGAATGAGTTTACTACCAATTGGGGACGAATGGTAGCAGGTTGGCGCGAGAGTAGGCAAAAAAAAGTATAGATAAAGAATGAAGTATGAAGTATGAAGTACTTACGAAACTTTCATTCTTCATACTTAATTATTAACCGTTGTGCAACTATCAGCAGAATTTAATTTCCAGAATATACGGTATTATTTATACAGCTTTATAAGTACTGGATAATATAGATAATTTTCCCATCAGCTACGGATTAATCATAAACTCAATCAAAATATTACTTTCTTAAAACTTATTGCTTTTCTGTGTAATAATTTTAACTTTCATCTACCAAACCAAAATTAGCTAAAAAGGTTAAATTTTAGAAAGAAAGTAGTTATATACCAGGAAATTTAAAATGATAATTGTAATGAAAGTCGGTTCCCCCGAAGCGGAAGTTAAACGTATCAGTGAAGAAATGAGTCAACGGGGATTAGCACCAGAGAAAATAGTTGGTCAACATAAGGTAGTAATTGGTTTAGTTGGAGAAACAGCAAGTTTAGATCCGCTGCAAATTCAAGAAGTAAGTCCTTGGATTGAAGAAGTATTGCGAGTAGAAAAGCCTTACAAACGTGCTAGTCGTCAGTTTCGCCACGGTGAACCTTCGGCCATCATAGTTAATACTCCCGATGGTGAAGTTACATTTGGCGAAAATCATCCCTTAGTTGTAGTTGCGGGTCCTTGTTCGGTAGAAAATGAAGAAATGATTGTAGAAACAGCCCAAAGTGTCAAAGCTGCTGGAGCTAAGTTTCTGCGTGGTGGTGCTTACAAACCTCGTACTTCTCCTTATGCTTTCCAAGGGCATGGTGAAAGCGCTTTAGAATTGTTAGCGAAAGCCAGAGAAGTCAGCGGATTGGGAATCATTACAGAAGTGATGGATGCTGCGGATTTGGACAAAATCGCCGAAGTTGCAGATGTAGTTCAAGTCGGTGCGAGAAATATGCAAAATTTCGCACTACTCAAAAAAGTCGGAGCGCAATCTAAGCCTGTTTTACTCAAGCGGGGAATGTCAGCGACTATTGAAGAATGGTTAATGGCTGCTGAATACGTCCTTGCTGCGGGAAATCCCAACGTTATATTATGCGAACGCGGTATTCGTTCCTTTGATCGCCAGCATACTCGTAATACTTTAGATTTATCGGCAATACCAGTTTTGCGAAAGCTGACTCATTTACCAATTATGATCGACCCTTCCCACGGTACCGGTTTCTCAGAATTTGTTCCCACTATGGCAATGGCCGCGATCGCAGCAGGATGCGATTCCTTAATGATAGAAGTTCACCCCAACCCTAGTAAAGCTTTATCTGATGGACCTCAATCCCTCACACCAGAACGTTTTGAACGCTTAATGCAAGAATTAGCGGTAATTGGTAAAGCTGTCGGACGTTGGGAAGAAGTGGTGGCAGTGGCGTGATTTACAAGGTGATGGGGAGATAGGGAGATGGTAAGCCACTGCGGCGTGCGCGGAGGAACACGCACCGTTGTAGCAACTGGCGCAACCCGAAGGGGGAGACAAGGGGAAATTTAACTCCCAACTCCTAACTCCTAACTCCTAACTACTAACTCCTAACTCCTTATCGTCTTCTTCCTCTACTACCAAAACCGCTGCGGCCTCGGGAACGAATTCCACTACCGAAACCACGGCTAGATGGTTTGTTTCTAACAGATCTGGATTTGCCAGATTGTTTCAGCGTGCTACTGCCAAAACCGGAACCAGTTGCGCGGCTATTACCAGTATTTCTACTGGGAGTCGTGCGCCTAGTATTGGAATTTCTAATATTTCCTGTGGTGCGGAAATTGGTACGGTTTCTTACTGCTGCTGGTGGTTCATTGTAGCGTTCGCGATATCTATCAACTGCGACGTTATAACTACTACCATATCCACCAAAACCACTATATGTAGATACTCCCGGCTGATATGCAGGAGGTACGTAATACTGTGGTCTAAATAATAAACTGCCGATTGCTTGACCGGCGATCGCACCGGCAAAAGGTGCCCAAAAGCCATTGTTTCGCTGGACTACAACGGTTCTTTGTTGTCCGGTATCGGGGTCGCTTCTAGTTTCAGTAACGTTTTGAACGTATTCTATTTTAAAGTCTGGTGTTAAATAAAGTGCAGGCTGTCCGTTTTCTACTTGAAGGTAGCTAGTTTTACCTTCTTTGATTTGCTCTTCGGTAAGACGAGCCATTTGCAACCTGTCGGTTTTAAAAGTTGGGGTAGGGCTGTTTAGGACAAATAGCGTATATTGCCCATCAGCATCATTGTAACTAGCTTGCTGTACGGGATATTCACCATCGCTGATTCTGGTGTTTGTTGTAGTTCGGCTTACATTTCTAGCTTGCGGGGTACCGATGGTGCTTTCGTTAGTTCCACCACCACAAGCAACTGTTGTAAAGCACAAACTAAAAGCTAAAAAAAACGCTGTAAATTTACGCAAAATTGTCATGACCATATAACTTTTCTTCTATCTTTGAGCTTAACAACTTCTTCCTTAGCATGATAGGTACGGAGAACCGTCTTTTTAGTCTTGAATTAACAAACCCAGTTTATTCGTAAAGATACAGTTTTGAACTAGGAAGTAAGTAGAAACCGGATTGATTTAGATAATATAAGGTTCGTAGTTGCGCTTTAGCGCTAAAAAACAGAAAATTAACCCTAAAGCGTAATTACAAACATGCTTGATTTTTTACAAAGGGATTAATTCTGTGTAATGCTGTAATAATTGGTCGTTGGTTAATTCATCGCCTAATTGTGCCGGTGAGAAGTGTACTTGAACTGCTCGTATTTTCTGTTTGTAATATAAATTAATTAAAGTCTTTAAACCTTCTTTGAGAGCAGCAATATTTGACAAATCATTTTCTAATTCTGGTGCTTCCCCAACGTAGGCCACCGTTATCATTACCACTACATTGTTTGTTACAGGAATGGAAAAAGATTCATCCAAGTCAGAATTGTATCCAGGTGGTTCGCTTAAATAACGTTGTGCGGAGTCGGTAAATAATTCTTGAACGTAGTCTCCTGCTTCTCCTTCGTTCCAGAAAACATCACCTTCATTAGCAGCGGACATCCAATACTCATCATACTGCAATAAAGTTTCGCAGATTGTAACTAATTGTTCCCCCAAAACCTCCATATCACCTTCAGCATCAATCGTTTCTCTAGCGCTATGGTTTAATACTCCCAAAATAGGTGCTACTTCCGAACCACTTAGATGTAGCATAATACGACAAACTACATACCGAGTACGACCCATCATTTTATTAAACATTGTTTTTCCTCCTTCATCTGTCCAAGGGTTGAATAAATACTATTATGGTTTGGATTGAGTATTGGGCAATAGGCATGGAGTATTATTTTTTTAATGTTTATTTCATAAATCTACTATTGAAAATAACAATCCATAATAAAATAATCTAAAATTTTGCAAAAATAGAATTTTGTCAACATTGATAACCTTCATTTTTATAAATAATTTAGAACAGTTATAGATGTACTTGATTAAAACTTAAACAAGTATAAGTAATAAGACTTATCCATAAGTTATGAAAGATTTAAATTCGAGATTTATACATTAAAGTTAAAGTCTCAAAATTATATATTTTACATGGTCTATTGCCAATCATTACCTCATGCCCTATTACCTAATTAATATAATGAAAACCTTTAAAGAAATCTATTATCGCACTTAAAGAAGGTTGTCTAGATTTAGAAAGTTCGCTAAATTCATCATCATATAGAGTAGCTTCTATTTGAGGATGGTCAATTAATCTTTTACCAAAATGAGGATTATCATAAACCATCAAATTTTTAGCGCTGGAATTCGTTAAAATTGTTTGCGTCGGTGCTTGAAAAAAATCTAATTGTGCTGCAATCCCTAAAATTTTTGTGGCATCTTTGATCGTATTTGCATTTTTCCTTGCTTTATCTAATAGAGTATTTAATCGCTGCATTTGTTGGATAGTAATTAACTGCCCATTTTTATCTTGACTGGTAACCATCTCTATAATCTTATATATACTTTTTTGAGCAGGAGCAGCATCTCTAAAAGGAAGAATTGCCATGTAAGCGATGGGAAATAAACTTTCGTCACTATCTGCGCGTAAAGTAAATATGGTGCGACGGCGACCAATTTCCATACTAGGAGGTTGTTTTAATCCCCGATATTTTTGAGTTATTTGAAAATACGCACCTGCTGAAGCAAAATTTGCTTCTGGATCTAAAGGTCTATCTATGATAATACGAATAGTTGGTGGAGTTTCGTTGAAAAATTCTCCTGAATCTTCAGCGTTTAAGCGATGAATAATTGAGCGATCGCCCTTTTGACTCAAATCCACCCATTCACACATCATACCTTCAGTTTTCAAACCAAATCGAGAAGTGGCGTAGAGTTTTGCGCCGGTTAAAGTTGCTCCAGTTAAATCTGCACCTACCCATTCAGCGCTCATTAATTTAGCTTCAGTTAAATCGGCGTGTACTAAACTTGTATTAGTCAAATTAGCATTACTTAAATCGGCACCGGCTAATTTCGCACCACTTAATTTTGCACCGCTTAAATCAGCCCACCGGAGATTTGCACCTCTTAAATCGGCCCATCGGAGATTTGCATTGCTTAAATTAGCACCACTAAGGTTAGTACGGAACATATTCACCTGACGAAGTTCGGCTTCTCGCAAGTTTGCACCGCTTAAGTCAGCACGAACCAAATCGGTACTATTTAAAGTGGCTTGTTCTAAATTAGCCCCTACCAAAGACGCGCCTCTCAAACAAGCTTGATTCAAATTGGCACCCCGTAAAACAGCGTGGCGGAGTGTCGCTTCCCGTAAATCAGCACTAGTTAAATTAGCCTCTAATAAATTAGCACGACTGAAATCAGCACGAATTAATTCCCCTCGTATCAAAGAAGCTTTAACTAATTGGGCATTGCTCAAATTAGCTCGAATCAAATTAGCTACATTCAAACTAGCTTTAGTGAGATTAGCACCTTCAAGATAAGCACCACTAAGTCTTGCTACATTCAATTGAGCATAACTAAAGTTAGCCTTGGTAAGATTAGCACCACTGAAATTGACTACACTTAAATTCGCATTACTCAAATCCACACCACTCAGTTTTACGCCAGATAAATTAGCTTCAGCAAGTTCAATCCCGCTAAAATCTGTAAATCCCTTGGCGTATTTTTTCAGTAATTGATCTATTGTCATCGATGCTACCTCTGAGTTTCTTAAATAGTTGGTAAATTATGTAGAAATTAAGTAATATCCAATTCGGAATAAAATGGGCATGGGGCATGGGGAGTTAGGAGGGCGGGAATACACGAATAATTTATTCTTCCCCCACGTCACTTGCGTGAATGTCGGGAGCAGCGCAGTGGCTCCTCTCCCCCTCTCCCCTTCTCCCCCCTCTCTCTTCTGCTTCATAATCAAAAATTAAGTATGATAATTGGCATTGTTGGTCTTGGGTTAATCGGTGGTTCTTTAGGTTTAGACTTAAAAAAGCAAGGACATCGCGTTATAGGAATTAGTCGCCGCGAATTAACTGTTCAAAGAGCAATTTCGAGGGGCGCTGTTTCCCAAGCGTCGGTTAATATGAGCTTGCTATCGGAGGCAGAGGTAGTATTTATTTGTACGCCTCTCGGATTTATTATTCCCACACTTGAGCAATTGATTGCTCATTTACCAAGCTCTTGTGTCATAACTGATGTTGGTTCGGTTAAAATCCCTATAGTTAAGGCAATTTCCCCCGTGTGGCAAAATTTTGTTGGGGGGCATCCAATGGCAGGTAGCACTTCCAAGGGTATAGAAGCTGCATGTTCAAATTTATTTACCGATAAGCCTTATGTACTTACACCTATAAATACAACTCCTGCATCAGCAATTACAGTTATTGAAAATCTTATTAGTCAGCTTGGGGTTAATATTCATTACTGTTCCCCGGAGGAACACGATAAAGCAGTTAGCTTAATTTCTCATTTACCTGTAATGACGAGTGCTTCATTAATCGCAACTTGTGAAAAAGAAACTGACTCTCAAGTTAATCAATTGGCTCAAAAATTTGCTAGTTCGGGTTTTTGCGATACATCTCGTGTTGGTGGTGGAAATCCGGAATTGGGTGTGATGATGGCAAAATATAATCGAGAAGCTTTGCTAATGTCCCTGCACAACTATCGCTCGAATCTTGATGAATTAGTTCATTTGATTGAGCGAGAAGATTGGGTGAGTTTAGAGCAAATCTTGCATTCAACTCATCAAGCGCGTTCTAAGTTTGTTAAGGATTAAACTTCCCTTCCCTGCAAGCGGAGAGGGGCTGGGGGGTGAAGGGTGCCCGTGAGGTTCTTCTCTCCATCCCCACAAGAGGACGAAATAATGTAAAATCCGATTATGCCTAGAACCCGTAAAAAATCCTCATCAAAAGTTACCCTACCCCCTCTAGCTGCTGACACGGAATTAGCAGGGGTAGTTTTTGATGTAATACCCCTAGGCAATTACACTATTTTTCCCGAATACGCCAAAGGACTCCACGCTTGGTTTTTAGACCAAGTAAGACAAACAAATCCCGATTTATCCGCTTATCTCCATGATGGGGAGTCAGAAAAGCCCTTTACTATTTCCCGTTTGCAAGGAAAATTATTAAGTAACGGCAAACAATTACAACTTTTAGCAGATTCTAATTATCGCTGGTACCTATGTGCATTATCATCGCGATTGGCAAAATGGATGAGTAATTGGTTGCAAAATTTACCTCAAACTATCGAGCTTCGCAATGCACCTTTACAAATTAAATCGGTAGAAATTGTTCATCCACCCACAACTTATGCCCAATTATTAGAAAAGAAAACGAAAAATACTCTTTCACTAAGTTATATCAGCCCTACAAGCTTTCGTCGCAAAGGACATCACTTTCCTTTACCGTTACCTTTTAATATTTTTCATAGCTACTTACGACGTTGGAATTATTTTTCTGGTTTACCCGTCGAACAAGATAGGTTTTTGGAATGGATAGATGAAAATGTAATTATTCAACGCCATCAAATTTCCACAACTAAAGTTCCCGGTGGAAAAAGAGGTTTGGTTACCGGATTCACCGGTGCGGTAGAATTCGGTTTAAGTAAAGACGCATTGCACAAACCTGAATATGTAAATTTATTCAAAGCTCTCGGACAACTAGCACCTTATTGTGGTACAGGACATAAAACCACTTTTGGTTTAGGACAAACCCGGTTAGGATGGTTAATTGAATCGGAGAAAATAGAGGTGTTATCACCAGAAACTCTACTAGCGCAAAGAATTGAACAAATTACCGAAATGCTGATGGCGAAACAAAAGCGCACTGGAGGAAATAGAGCAATTTCTGTATGTCAAAAACGTGCTGCTATTTTTGCACGGAGAGAAATCGGCGAATCCTTACAAAATATTGCCTCGGATTTAGAAATACCTTATGAAACAGTCAAGACTTACGTTAAATTGACAAGGAAGATTTTAGCGGAAAGTTAGAGGGGGTAAAGGAAATAGAATTTTCTTCACTTACCGATAATTGATAATTGTTTCACGCGACTCGCTTTCCCTGACTAATAGTTGAAGTCAAACGAGGTACTATACCATCATCATGAACTGTAATCAAATCGGCTCGTTTTCCAACTTCTAAACTACCCCTATCTTGAAACAAATAAATTGAAACAGCTGGGTTGCTGTTAACCAAACGCATTGTTTCATAAATCGGCTTACCAGTTTTACGAGCAATAATAAAAATTGATTGCAGCAAACTTTGGGGTACGTAGTCAGAAGAAATCACGTCTACCAAATCTTGTAAAACCAATTCCATTGCTGAGACATTGCCCGAATGAGAACCACCCAAAACCAAATTCGGGGCACCCATCAAAACCTTCAAACCTCCATTGTGAGAAGCCTTAGCTGCTTCTAAAGTCGTGGGAAATTCCGCAATTACAGCTTTATTTTCTATGGCTTCTTGTACGTGTTCGATAGTTGCATCATCGTGAGTCGCAAGGGAAATACCTTTAGCATGACTCAAAGCAACCAATGCTTGACGGTTTTTCGGCGCGTACTTTTGCTGTTCCTGCTCGCGGAATTTGATAAACTCTTCCATCTCCGCTGGTGATATTCCATGCTTCCCCATGTAATATTCCTTAAACTTATCAATCCGCACGAACTGACGTTGGCCTGGTGTATGATCCATCAAAGAAATCATTGATAGTAAAGGATTGTCGGCATATTTTTCCGTCTCCTCATAAACCCTTTCAAAAGATAATTCACAACGTAGATGCAGCAAATGTTCCACGGCAAAACGTCCCTTTGCTTGCCCTTGACAAATGACATCAATCATGGGTGTAAATTGAGTCAATCTCGACGAACCCGCAGCAGCATCACCAATAGCGATCGCATCGCACACAGTAGTTATCCCAGCACTCGCCAAATTGCGATCGTGGTACACTGCCGCCGCTTCTAATGGCCAGCGAATACCAGGGCGAGGAGACATACACTTTTCCAAGTTATCAGTATGTAATTCAATCAAACCGGGCATTAGATAATCCCCTCCGCCATCTTCTCCCTGGGGCGAGATTCCCGGTTGAATATCGCTAATGATGCCATTTTTTACAATCAGCGTTCCCAAAATCTCTTGATTTGGCAATTGCAGCCGATAGTTAGTGTAAATTTTTTCCATAATTATTAAGTTTAAACGTAATAGCTAAAAGATTAAAAATGAATTAACAATTGATCGTTTTGAGCGTTACATTTTTACAGAATACTAGTTTATAAGTAGGTCAGCGTTGAAAATAGTAATTGGGATAAGGCTGTCTTGCTGTCTTGCTGTCTTGCTGTCTTGCAATAGGAATAAGGGTTTGAGGGTAATTAACCCAAGCTGTAATATAGCTTGGTTTATTTGTGCCGACTTACTTAACTCCAGATTATTGGAGAGGTAGCATTACTACGTGTCTATATTTTTCCACTAAGTAAACAGATATAGTTCTAAACTCTTAACTCCTAACTGCTAACTCTTAACTCATAACTCCCAACTCCTAACTCCCAACTCCTAACTCCCAACTTCTTACTTTTTACTTCTTACTTTTTACTTCTTACTTTTTACTCCCAACTCCTAACTCCTAACTCCTAACTCCTAACTCCCCATCCTCAACTCGCGGTTGCAAAGTTCCGAACGAACTTCCTCATCGTGAAAAATCCCAACCATGGCACAACCATCTTTTTGACGTTCTTTTAAAAGTTCTATAACCACTTGACTATTATTAGTATCTAAGGCTGAAGTGGGTTCGTCTAATAGTAAAATTGGAAAATCAACCGAAAGAGCGCGAGCGATATTAACACGCTGTTTTTCACCTCCAGAAAAAGTTGTTGGAGAAAGATTCCACAGACGTTGAGGTAAATTAAGCCGAGTAAACAACTCTCGTATCTTGTTTTTAGCGATTTCTTTATCTACTCCTAATTCCAACAAAGGTTCTACTGCAACTTCTATTGCTGGAACTCTGGGAATTACCCTCAAAAATTGACTAATATATCCGATAGTTTTCTGACGTACTCTTAGCAATTCATAAGATCGAAGCTGACATAAATCTACTATTTCTTCTTCATGTTTGAGCCAAATTGCACCATTATCAACCCGATAATTACCGTAAAGACAACGCATAAAAGTTGATTTACCAGTCCCCGAGTCACCAGCTAAAGCTACACATTCTCCTGCTTTCAACTTTAAAGATATACCTTCAATAACTGGAAATTTTATTCCTCCTTGATTGTGGAGAATAAAGCTTTTATAAATATTCTCTGCCTGCAATAGTATATTAGGTAGAATATGGTTTGTTAATTGTTGGTTGTTAGTCGTTGTGAGATGTTCTGTAATCATAAATTAGAGTTAATTGTTGGTTGTTAGTTGTTAGTTGTTAATATTTAGGAGTTAAGAGTTAGGAGTGAGTAGTGAGTAGTGAGTAGTTAGTGGTTAAAAATTATCTCTCCTTCTCTCTCTCCCTCTTCCCCATCTCCCCATCTCCCCTTCCAACTAAGGCATTAAAGCCGCACTAACCAAAAGTTGCGTATACGGGTGCTGAGGATCGTCAAGTACTTGATCTGTTAAACCAGATTCGACTACTTGTCCTTTCTGCATGACTAACAGACGATGGGCTAACAATCGGACAACACCAATATCGTGTGTAACTAAAATGACACTAAGACCGAAAGAACGCACTAGCGATCGCAACAGGTCTAAAAGGCGTGCTTGTACGGAAACATCTAAACCTCCAGTGGGTTCGTCCATTAAAATTAACCGAGGTCGCGTAACTAACACGCGAGCCAACTGCAACCTCTGCTGCATCCCTCCGGAAAAAGTTGTCGGTAAATCATCCATCCGTACTGGATCGATTTCAACTTCTCTTAACCAACGTGCTGCTTCTTCACGAATATTTCCGTAATGTCGCACGCCAACATCCAATAAACGCTCGCCAATATTAGCCCCTGCACTAACCTTCATCCGCAAACCATCGCGGGGATTTTGCCGCACAAAGCCCCATTCCGTTCGCATCAAAGCACGACGTTTTGGTTCGGGCATTGTCAAAATTTCTAAGTTTTCACTGTTACTATTTAGATAAGTGATATTACCAGCATCAATCGATAAATTACCAGCGATCGCATTCAGCAAAGTTGACTTACCGGAACCAGATTCTCCCACAATTCCCAAAACTTGAGCGGGAAAAAGTTCAAAAGAAATATCATTGCAAGCCCTAATGGTACCGTAAGATTTATTAAGTTGATTAACTTTTAAAAGAGTTTTCATTCATTAATTGTTAGTTGTTAGTTATTAGTCGTTGAAATTAGAATTAGGAGCAATAGGTTTCTACTCTCTTTTACTTCTCCCTTGTCGTTGATTGCAATAATCTGTATCGGAACATATCCACATTCTTCCACCTTCATTATCAATTAAAACTTCATCTAAATAACTTTCGGTTGAACCGCAAAATTGGCAAGCTTTATCCCATTTTTCAACTGCGAAAGGATAATCTTCAAAATCAAGACTTTTAACTTCAGTATAAGGAGGAATTGCATAAATGCGCTTTTCTCTTCCGGCTCCAAACAATTGAAGTGAAGGATTCATGTGCATTTTAGGATTATCAAAACGAGGAATGGGACTTGGACTCATTAAATAGCGGTTATGCACCATTACCGGATAGTCATAAGAAGTAGATATATGTCCGTAATTGGTAATATCTTCGTAGAGTTTTACATGCATCGAACCGTAATCTTGCAAAGCGTGCATTTTAGAAGTTTCTACCTCTGAAGGTTCCAACCAACGTAAAGGTTCGGGAATCGGTACTTGGTAGACGATAATTTGTCCTTCTTGCAATGGGGTTTCGGGAATCCGATGTCGAGTTTGAATTAAAGTTGCTTCACTTGTTTTCTCTGTAGTATTGACACCACAAACCTTCTTAAAAAAGCGGCGAATATTAACCGCATTTGTAGTATCGTCAGCCCCTTGATCGATAACTTTTAATACATCATTTTTCCCAATTACAGAAGCAGTTACCTGTATTCCTCCTGTTCCCCAACCGTAAGACATGGGCATTTCTCTCGAGGAGAAGGGAATTTGATGTCCGGGAATTGCAACCGCTTTGAGCAAAGCACG
>JBCCSG010000058.1:0-27845 GCA_039200565.1 Cyanobacteria bacterium P01_D01_bin.50
CCTCCCACACTCGCAGCAGCGATCGCCAATCTTCCATACATCATCGCGTCTTGCGCTACCTGCATTCCAGCACCAGGTTCACCCAACATCTGCTCTGCACTCACAGGTACATCATTGAGGTAAATGGTATTTTGTACCATCCCCCGCATACCCATTGTTAAAGCTTCCTTACCCTGACGCATCTGAGTACCTTTTCGTACAGCAAAGCCACTAATTCCCTGCCAACTTCCATCTTGATTTTGATGCCGTACAAATACATTTGTCACCCCAGCCCAATTAGCTGAACCGCTCCAAATCTTGGTACCCTGCAACCTCCACCCATCACCATCAGGAATCGCTTGAGACGCTATCGCTTGAGGATTTGAACCAGCACCCGGTTCGGTAATTGCAAACGCTGCTAACTCCCTTCCCGTCGCTAAAATAGGCAATAATTCATCTTTTAAAGCCTTGCTACCGTAGCGCAAAATCGGACGAATCCCCAGAATATTATTTAATCCCACAAACAGTGATAAAGTAGGGTCAATTGCACCCAACTGTTGCAAGACCCGCATCGTATCATAATTACTCAACCCCAAACCACCATATTCACCAGGAACCTGCATTCCTAATAATCCCCGATTGCCAAAATCAAGCACAATATGAGGAGCAATACTACGGCGCTCATCAATCAAACGCGAATTAATATAATTATTCCCATACTCCCTCAACCAAACAATCAACTCATCCGCACAAATCTTAGATTTCTCCCTCTCTCCCTCTCTCCCTCTCTCCCTCTCTCCTCTTCTCTCCCCAATCGCATTCAAACTATTATTCTCAAAACCAGCACGACAAGCATACCTTTGAACTTTACCGCTCGTCGTCTTCGGAATACTCCCCGGCTTCAGTAAAACTACTGCATACACTTGTAACTGATGCTGCTTTGAAACCGCTGCTCGAATTGATGCGATCGCACTATCAATAGGGACATTCCGCCAACCTTCACGCTTTACCTCTTGAACTATTACTAACCCTTCTCCTTCAAAGCCAATTTCCACACTAAAAGCAGCGCCACATCCAGGCTGTAAACTAGGATGACTTTGTTCCACCGTTAGCTCAATATCTTGCGGGTAATAATTCCTGCCGCGAATAATAATCGTATCTTTAATTCTTCCAGTTATATATAATTCACCTTCCCTAATAAATCCCAAATCACCCGTGCGTAAATAATATCTCTCCTCTGCTTCCTCTGCTTCCCCTGCTCCCCCTGCTCCCCCTGCTCCCTCCGCTATCCTTCCCTTAAAAACTTCTTCTGTTTCCCCAAGCTTTCCCCAATAACCTTGAGCAATACTTTCTCCACTTACCCAAATTTCTCCTACTTGATTTTCATCGCAGGGATTAAAATCATCTGGATTTACTATAACGACTTCCTGCGCTCCAACCCTACCACAACTAACTATTGCAGTAGTTTCTGATAAATCTTCCCCAACTTCAATCCGATTTTGTGCTAAAGCTTTGGATTCAATATTAATAACTTTGGGTACTGCTGTTTTTTCACCACCACTGACAAATAATGTTGATTCCGCTAAACCATAACAAGGGTAAAAAGCTTCCTTACGAAATCCACACTCCGAAAATACTTCAGCAAATTTCTCTAAAGTCTCAACACGAATCGGTTCAGCACCACAAAAAGCTACTTCCCAAGAACTTAAATCTAAACTTGCTCGTTGTTGGGCTGTAATTTTTTGTAAACAAGCTTCATAAGCAAAATTTGGTCCACCACTGGTTGTAGCTTTGTAGCGAGAAATAGCTGATAACCAACGCAATGGTTTTTGGACAAATGTTACCGGAGACATTAATACTACTGGAAACACTGCGTACAAAGGTTGGATAACACCACCAATCAATCCCATATCATGATACGGTGGTAGCCAAATCATGCCTTGACTTTGAGATGAATGTCCAAAATGCTGATAAATTAAATCTGAATTATGCATTAAATTACCATGACTCACCATTACACCTTTAGGATTTCCGGTTGAGCCAGAGGTATATTGCAAAAAAGCTAAAGTATCGCTATTAATTTCCGGTTTTTTCCAATTTGCGGCTAAATCTTGAGATAGACTATCAGTCTCAACTATATATTTTAATGAGAGTAAATTTTCCTTTTGATAAGACTGTATATCATTAAATAAAACTTGATTCGTAAGAACAATCCTAGCTCCAGCATCTGCTGCAATAGATTGTACCCTTAATAAACTTTGTCCTTTTCTTGGTGGGTAAGCTGGAACAGCAATCACACCTGCATACAAACATCCCAAAAAAGCTGCAATAAATTCTAATCCCGGTGGATACAACAATAATGCTCGCTCTCCGATCATATTTAAACTCTGGAGATGAGCAGCAATTGATTGTGCTTTTATATCTAGTTCTCTATAGTTAAGCGAATTTTCCTGACTTTCGCCATCTGTCAGAAAAATATAACCTTGTAGAAGAGGTTGATTATTTGAGCGGTATTGCATCAAATCAACCACTGTAGAAAACTTGAACGGGGAATCTGTAGACATAGGTGAAATATGCAGGAAATCGATGAGTTTCGATTTATAATCTTACTTAATAAAAATAATTCTCAAAGATTTGGTAGTTTTTCGTACTAAATCGCTATAGTACATTACCTTTTCGGTAAACGCAGGTAAATTATCATACAAAGGTTATCTTTTTACTTAAATTATAATGATTTAATTTATCTCACTAAGGAAAATAATCAAAAATTGAATCTGTAAATACTTATTAGAATAAATGCACTTTTAACAAGAGAAAATAATACTTTTTGGTACTGAATTTAATAATTATTTGTTTAGTATAACTCGATGTATATGCTAACTAACTTTTTATGCAACTATTGTTATAGTCGCCAAACAGTGAACAGTAACCCTTTGGTTACTTATGAAGGCCGCAGCATTCAAAACAAATAATAATTTTTCTAATCTTAGGGTGTAAGTCAAATAACAAATTGACTGAGATAAGTAAATTATTTGACTAAATTTATTTTTCAATACCGCTTTTGTCTATTTATGAGTGTAATTTTATAACCGAAGATTGCATTATCTAATTTGTAAAAAAAAGCACAAAATTTGCACATAAAATTTCATTTTTTGAGGATATTTCCATGAAGCAACAGTTATTTCTTATCAACCTATGGCTTATAAGCACGGTTAGTATACTAACTGTTGCTCCTACATGGGCTAAGGCTACAGAAACAGTATTGACAGATGAGCGCAATAGTTCAGTTATTAGTTCTTCTAAAATTGCTCAATCGACTTCTTCTAACAGTAATTTGATTCAAGTGAGTGCTGTAGAACTTTATCAGACTGAAGCAGGTTTAGAAGTAGTTCTCAAAACCCCAAATCCAATACTACTTAAGCCTACAAAAACGACTACAGCAGGGAATACAATTGTTACCGATATCCCGAATGCAGTATTGGAATTTTCCGAAAGTGGTGAATTTCTATTCGATAATCCGATTCAAGGAATCACGCAAGTTCGGGTAACTAATGTTGTTGGTAACACTATCCGTATTGAAGTTACAGGAGAGGATGCAGCACCAACAGCAAAAACCCCTAGAACCCAAGGACAAGAATTTATTCTGGAAATTTCACCCAATGGAGCAACCAATACTCAAACAACACCTCAAGAAAATAATTCCCAAACAATCCAACAATCAGGGGAAGATGATGTAATTGAACTTGTAGTTGAGGGTAACGCACCTCAAAGATATCGGATTGGGGAATCTTCTGTAGGTACAAGAACCGATACACCAGTAATCAACGTACCACAATCAATTCAAGCTGTTCCCGAACAAGTACTTGAAGAACAGGGAACCACAACCTTGGGAGATGCGCTACGCAACAGCGCAGGAGTTACAACTGGTCGCGCTTCTTCTGATTCCCTAGCTATCACACCTGTAATTCGCGGATTTGAAAGTAAAAATACCCTGAGAAATGGACTGCGAGATACCACTTTAGGAACAATTGCAGAAACCACAAATGTAGAGCGATTTGAAATCCTCAAAGGACCAGCTTCAGTTTTATTTGGTCAAGGTGACTTGGGCGGAACTGTAAATATTATTACAAAAGTTCCATTAAATGAACCTGCTTATAAAATAGATTATCAAGTCGGTGATTTTGATTTGCATCGTCCGTCAATTGATATTACCGGACCTTTGAGCAATAAACTTGATTCACCAACATATCGTTTAACAAGTTCTTATCAATGGTCGGAAAGTTTTAGAGACTTTGAGGAGAGACGTACATTCTTTGTTTCTCCTGTTTTCAAACTAATTAATACCGAAAAAACGCAGTTAATCGCAGAAGTAGAATATCTTGACTCTAATTCTACTGGAAGTGCGCCAGAACTACCAGCAATAGGGACTGTAGTAGATAACCCAGAAGGAAAAATTGACCCCAGTGTCAACTTAGGAGAACCATCCCTTTCTGAAAGCGAAAGTAGAGTCACTCGATGGGGTTATCGATTCAAACATGAATTTAACGATAATTTGGCGATCGCCAACGAGTTACTGATTTCGACAGCTGATATTCCGGTAAGTACATTTGCTGTGGGTACTGCTCTGAGAAATAATCGTACCTTTGATCGGGTTCTCCTAGAAAATCCAAATAAGTTAACTAGCTTCAATCTCAACACCAATCTCAATGGGAAATTTAATACAGGGGATGTTAAACACGAATTACTCTTTGGTGTAGAACTATCGCGCGATACATTTGATGACAAACTCAATCTTTATTTCATTGACTCTATTGATATATTTAATCCTCAGTACTCCCCCGAAAGTTTCGATTCCTCCTTTGGGTTACCATTCGCAGATGCCGAAAGTAAAACGAATTCTATCGGTTTTTATCTTCAAGACCAAATTACCTTCTCAAAGCAATGGATTTTAGTATTAGGTGGAAGATTTGATGTAGCCGACCAAACTTATGAAGATCGACAAGACTTAAGACAAAGTTTCGAGCGTACAGATGAAGCTTTCAGCCCTCGTGCAGGTATTGTTTATAAACCAGCAGAAAATATTTCTCTTTATGGTAGCTATACCCGCTCATTCAAACCCGTAATCGGACGAGAAACAACCTTCGATTCAACTACCAATACACTGATTACCGGTGACCCATTTGTACCAGAAACAGGGACTCAATATGAAGTAGGTGTCAAAGCCGATTTATTGGATAATAAACTCTCAACAACACTTTCGCTCTTCCATTTAGAGCGGACAAACGTAAGAGAGGAAGGAGCAGATAGTTCTTTAGGTTCCCAGCAAACCGGGAAACAACGCAGTCAAGGAGTTGAAGTCAGTGTAGTTGGTGAAATTCTACCAGGATGGAACATCTTAGGTAGTTATGCTTATATAGATGCCATTATTTCTGAAGATGATACTTTCCCCGAAGGAAATTCCCTGCGTAACGTTCCCAAACACGGCGCAAGTTTGTGGACTACATATCAAATTCAATCCGGGAATTTAGAAGGATTAGGATTAGGTTTAGGTCTATATTACGTAGGAAAACGCCAAGGAGACTTTAACAATAGCTTTAGTCTTCCGGGCTACCTGCGAACAGATGCCTCCTTATTTTACAAACGCGATCGCATTGCTGCTTCCATCAACTTCCAAAACTTATTTGACGTAAATTATTTTCAAGGAGCGCGTAACGATTTACGAGTAATTCCCGGGGCTCCCTTAACAGTTTTTGGAAAAGTATCCCTAGAATTTTAAAAATTGCGAATAGGTAATGGGTAATGGGTAATTGGGAATTGGGAATTGGTAGTTGGTAATTTGGAATTGGTAAATGGAAAAGATTTAAGAGTCATTCGTGCGAAGTTATAAATTAATTGCTCACAGTTATTCATACCCATTACCTATTACCCATTACCTATTACCCATTACCTATTACCCATTACCCATTACCCATTACCAATCATCAAAAAATGCGTACCTTCATCACCATCTGGCTCGGTCAAATAGTATCCACTATCGGCAGCTATATGACCGTATTTGCACTAACAATCTGGGTTTGGCAAGTAACAGGTTCGGCTACTGCTTTAACCTTGGTTGGTTTTTTTGTTCAACTACCGCGTCTGCTAATAACTCCATTTTCGGGAATCATTGTAGATAAATTTAACCGCAAACAATTGATGCTTCTGGGCGATATTGTTGCTTTTTTATGTACTCTCACCATCTTTTTGCTACATTTCACCTCGAGGTTAGAGCTTTGGCATCTTTATTGTGTAGTCGCAATTTACGGTGGTTTTGGACAAATCCAAACTTTAGCTTATTCTGCCTCAATTCCCTTGATAGTTCCCAAAGAACAATTCACCCGTGCTGGGAGTATGAGTGCTGCTGTTAACTATGCTTCTGCAATTCTTTCTCCGATTTTGGCTGGTAGTCTTTACCCAATCATTGGTTTGGGTGGAATAATCGCTATAGATGTTACAACTTTTGCTGCTGGATTAATAACTTTAATTATTTCCCATATTCCTCAACCAACAACCTCAGAATCACAAAATGAAAATCCTACTCAAGAAAATATTTGGCAAAATTTAACCTTTGGTTTTCGCTATATTTTTGCTAAACCACCTTTACTAGCAATGGTAATTGCTTTTACCCTGTTTGCTCTACCCAATGATATAGGTAAAGTATTATACAATCCTCTGATTCTGGCTCGAACGGGTGGTGATTCCCAAATTTTAGGAAGCGTGACAACTGCAGCTGGTTTAGGAGGAATTACAGGAGCATTATTGCTAAGTGCTTGGGGTGGTTTTAAACGTAAAGTTGATGGAATGCTCGTAGGTTTTATCGGTGCTGGTTTCTTCAGAACCTTATTATGCTTTACACAAATGCCTTCAGTTTGGATGTTCTCCATGTTCTGCTCTACCATGCATACACCATTGTTTTACAGTTCAAGTAACGCGATTTGGTATGCAAAAGTACCCTCAAATTTACAAGGAAGAGTATTAGCAGCAGATCAATCTATAGGCATAGTAATTTCTTTAACAGCCCCATTAATTGCCGGTCCTTTAGCTGATAAAGTATTTGAACCAGCCATGCAATCCCAAGGAGCTTTAGCCCCCATTTTTGGTTCGATATTTGGTACTGGTAACGGGGCTGGAATTACCCTAATATACGCTATTGCTTCTATTTGTATGTTACTGGTAGGTATGGGTGGTTATTTTTTCCCTACTTTACGTAATGTAGAAAAACTTTTACCTGATTGCGATGAGGTTAGTTAGAAGGCAAGAAGCGGAACCAAAGGTTATGTAATGAATATTAATAATTTAACTGGGTATTATACAAATCATTTTGTTCAGTGATTATAGTATCAATTGATTCTTAATTTCTTCTACGTGCAAATTTTGCACAAATGAGCGCATCAATTAATCATATAAAAGTAAAAATGTAGCAAACATCACTACTTTACAATGTTTCTAGATACAGCATATTTGAATTTGGTCGATATCAGATACAAGTATAAAAAAAGCATAAATATGTTGTCTACATACCTTGTTCAAATTAAGAGTCAATTACTATTATTGTTTACATAAATTAATAAATTGTCATTTGGAGTACAGATAAATGGAAAACACAACTGAAAAGAGTCGCAACGCTTGGTGTTGGGGTTTTACTCCTCAAGCAGAACTTTGGAATGGTCGTTTGGCAATGATTGGATTTTTGGCAGTTGTTTTGATTGAAGTATTTGGTGGAGAAGGTTTTCTACACTTTTTCGATATTCTATAAAGTTTTGCTGTAGTTTTTACCGATTAGGATTATAGTAATTCAAATCAAAAAAAATCAACCTTATTTACATAACTCATAGCTCTTTCCATGTTGTTAAAAGTAGAGACGACATGGATTTTTATTTATAGAAACTTTGTTTTGACTAGCAAGTAATACACCCAGAAATATTTACTCGCTAGATTAATAATATTTGATTCGACTTAAATAATTTACAATATAGATTAACTGAGAATTAACATAACTCTTGTAGTTTTGATTTGAATAGCCTGAACAAATGTTACTTTCATCATCAATAAACTTTAGTAGCAACTCTTCAAATCCAAGCTATATACGAATTTAGGAATTACTAATTAGTCCTATCTCCTGAATTAAGATTTTGTAATTCCGTTTCACAAAGGTAGATTCGATTACTTTTTTTCCTTTTTCCACCTGAAGCTTTTTTAGGTGGTATTTTTTTTGCTTCAAAATCAATACACCCAAGAGCTTCTTCCGAACAGGCTATAACTGGGTTAACCGTACATTTCAAGCGATAATCGTTAGTAAAAAAGTCACACTTATAACAAGGTATTTGATGTAATTTTTTGAGCTGTTCTGCTCCTTGTTTAAATGCACGAACTACAGTAATCGAGAAGATAATCATCAAAAATACCCAGAAGCCAATGAAAAATGTAGCTATCATTATTTTTCCTTATATAGGGCCGCTTCTGCAAATTTAACGAAATATAATCCTGTTTGGTGTTAATTTATGCACAATTTTATTAAGAATATATGTCAATAAATGTGAAATTGTTAATTTAACTATTCTGTTTTGGAAAAATTTTATAATTGACCGAGCCAAAAAATGATTCCAGTAACCTTAAGTACAGCATTTAATCGCTAAAAGGCTATTAAAAATAGGTATTATTCATTACTTTGTCATTTATAAAAATATTATTGTTTGAGAACGATTAATTTAGCCAGACTGCTGTAGATATAACCAAATCTTAATTTTCCATTATTCAAATTGCTGTATCTATACCAGAAGGTATACAAACAATACCTTACAACCTACTTACTCTGGAACTTGAGATAGATTTAACTCATAGAAATTCCTATTTTCTTAGATTAATAACTAATGAAAATATTTCTCATTAATTTAGGTAGAGGGTTTACTAATAATTAACTGGATTATAGGTATTCTATAGAACAGAATATTAAATCATTGATGGAGTATATTTGATTAATAAGAATTCAGGAAACCAGTTTCTTAACTAATACCGTGAAAAAGTGTATTATAGGTGTTTTTTTCACTATTTATTTCATCAGAATGAAGTCAACTTGTTAGCAGGAGATGAAGTAGTAGTTACAAAGTCTGGAAATAAAACTGGCGAAGGTATTGTTAACGCATTAAAGTATTACAATTTATATAGAATTCCGATACAAACATAAATATCAGTACAAAGAGCAACAATTGTGAGTAACAAACAAATTGAAGATATTTATCCACTTTCCCCAATGCAACAGGGGATGTTATTTCATAGTCTTTATGCTCCGGATTCTGGTGTTTACATTATTGAAGTGAGTTTTGAAATTCACGGCAAATTAAATATTTTAGCCTTTGAACAAGCTTGGCAAGTAGCTATTGATAGATATCCAGTTTTACGTACAGCTTTTGTATGGGAGAAGGTAGAAAAACCGCTTCAAGTTGTGGGAAGAAAAGTTAAAGTACCTATTACATTAATTGATTGGCAATCTCTTGAACAATCGAAACAAAAGCAACAGTTAGAAGAATTATTACAAAACCAGCGAAAACAAGGATTTAATCTTGCTAAAGCACCGCTGATGAGGTTGATTTTACTTCGTAAGCAGCCTGAAGTTTACGAATTTATCTGGATTTATCATCATTTATTACTTGATGGTTGGTCTGTTCCTTTTATACTCCAAGATGTTTTAACTAGCTACAGTACTATTAGTCAAGGTGAATCTCTTTTAAATAAATCTTTTAATAAGTCTCGTCCTTATAAGGATTATATAGCTTGGTTGCTTTCTCAAAATTTATCTGAAGCCGAGCAATTTTGGCGAAACAATCTCGCTGGTTTTCTAGCACCAACACCTTTTCGAGTAGATAAAAAATTAGAAACATCAATCAAATCTAATTTTAGTAATCAAAAGCAAGAAATTAAAATTTCATCAGAAATTACATCTAAATTACAAAATTTTGCAAAAAATCATCAACTTACTCTTAATACATTAATTCAAGCTGCTTTTACGTTAATACTGAGTAGATATAGCGGTGAGGATGACATAGTATTTGGTGTAACTAGTTCCGGTCGTCCGTCAACTCTAAAAAATTCTGAATCAATGGTGGGTTTATTTATAAATACTTTACCATTGCGAGTCCAAGTTGATAGTAAAGAATCCCTATTACCGTGGTTAAAAAGAATTCAGAAGCAGCAGATAGAATTACAAAAGTACGAATATAGTCCACTATTAGAAATTCAGCGCTGGAGCGATATTCCGAGAGGTTTATCTTTATTTGAAAGCATTATTGTATTTGAAAATTATCCAGTTGAAACAACTGTTAAATCAGCAATCAAAGACCTGAATTTACAAAATATTCAAATAACAGAACAAAATAATTTTCCTTTGGGACTATATGTGGTTGTAGATTCAAATATTACGCTGCGAATTCTGTACGATGGTAATCGTTTTGAGAATGGAACAGTAGCGAGAATATTAGGTCATTTACAAACTTTGCTAGAGTCAATGCTTATTGATGACGAGCAATTATTGTCAGAATTACCTTTATTAACAGCAAAAGAAAAACAGCAATTACTGATTGAATGGAATAAGACTGATTGTGACTATTCAAATCTTTGTATTCATCAGTTATTTGAAGCACAAGTAGAACTTACACCAGATAAGATAGCAGTTGTATTTGAATCGCAACAGCTTACATATAAAGAATTAAATCAAAAAGCAAATCAATTTGTTCGTTATTTACAGTCTCTTGGAGTAACAAAAGAGACAAGAGTGGGAATCTGCTTAGAACGTTCTGAGAAAATGGCGATCGCACTGTTGGGAATTCTCAAAGCAGGTGGAACTTATATTCCTTTAGATCCAGCTTTTGGACAAGAGCGTTTAAAATTTATGGTTGAAGATTCGGGAGTGAATTTTTTAATTACAGATTCAAAAACCTCACCCCTAACCCCTCTCCTTATTAAGGAGAGGGGACAAGAATCTACAACCCCTCTCCTTGACAAGGAGAGGGGAGATAAAGCGCAGCTTTATCGAGGTGAGGTTATTAATCTCGATAATGATTGGGAATCAATTGAAAAACAATCTTCTGAAAATCTACTATCTCAAACAACTCCAGAAAATTTAGCTTACATTATCTACACTTCCGGTTCCACGGGAAAACCTAAAGGAGTAAAAATTGCACACAAATCTCTGGTTAACTGTCTCGAATCAATGCAGCAGAAACCAGGAATGTCGGAAAATGACGTAATGTTGAATGTAACAACATTATCCTTTGATATTGCTGCATTGGAATTTTATTTACCTTTAATTTCAGGTGCTACTTTAGTAATTGTTAGTAGAGAAATTGCCACTGATGGGATTAGATTGACGCAAAATATAGAACAAAATCAAGTAACTGTAATGCAAGCTACTCCTGCAACTTGGAGGTTATTGTTAGCAGCAGGATGGAAAAGTAATCGACAGTTAAAAATTCTTTGTGGTGGGGAAGCTTTAGATATTTCTGTTGCAGAAGAATTGCTTAAGCTTAGTAAAGAAGTATGGAATTTATATGGTCCCACAGAAGCTACAATTTGGTCAGCAGTAGCAGAATGTAGAGACGTTATATATAACATCTCCAAAATACATCAGAAAGACGTTACATATAACGTCTCTACAACAGTTCCAATTGGTAAACCAATTAATAATACGCAGTTTTACGTTTTAAATGATTATTTACAACCAGTTCCTATCGGTGTACCGGGACAATTATATATTGGTGGTGCTGGATTAGCTCAGGGTTATTTAAATAAACCAGAATTAACAGCAGAAAAATTTATTAATAATACGTTTTCTTCTTCTTCCCCCTCTTCCCTCTCTTCCCCCTCCAATCTTTACAAAACTGGTGATTTAGTTAGATATCTACCCGATGGAAATTTAGAATATTTGGGAAGAATTGATTATCAAGTGAAGCTACGGGGTTTTCGGATTGAGTTGGGAGAAATTGAATCGGTTTTAATGCAGCATCCGGATGTAAAACAAGCGGTGGTGACATTATATAAAAATAATGATGATGAAAAGTTGATTGCTTATTTAGTTCCATCATCAGATATATCTCAAACCGAATTACGAAAATTTTTACAAGATAAATTACCCTATTTTATGATTCCTTCTAACTATATGATGTTAGAAGAATTTCCCCTTACTCCCAATCGTAAAATTGATCGGAAAGCTTTACCATTACCAGATAAAAATCGTCCTGATTTAGACAATTTTGTCATACCAAAAACCAAAATTGAGCGAGAAATAGCTCAAATTTGGCAAGAAGTACTTCAAGTAGAAAAAATCGGTATTTATGATAACTTTTTTGATTTGGGCGGAAATTCATTATTGATGGTGAAAGTTCACAGTAAACTCCGCGAAAAATTTTCTCATGATGTAAGTTTAGTAGAAATGTTTCGCCATCCAACCATTAGTGCGCTTGTTACTTATTTCAGTGATACAAATGATAAAGTACAACCAAATGATTCAAGGAATGAACAAATTTCTACTGGTAAAGAACGTTTAAAACAGCGTTTGAATAAAAGAAAAAATTAGGTATAGAATAAATGAAAATAAAAAGATCTAATCTAAAAAATTTAATTTTATATTCTAACCAATTAACAATTAAGTAAGTTGGTGCAAAAACATATTACCATCTTAAAAAACATAATTTAACCCCAAACCTTCCTATCTATTACCAATTACCAATTACCAATTACCCATTACCAATTACCAATGACCAATTACCCATTACCCATTACCTATTACCATTTACCCATTACCAATTACCAATTACCAATTACCAATTACCAATTACCCATTACCCATTCCCAATTCCCAATTACCAATTACCCATTACCAATTACCAATTACCAATTACCCATTACCCATTACCAATTACCAATCCCCAATTACCAATCCCCAATTACCAATTACCAATCCCCAATTACCAATTACCAATTACCAATTACCAATTACCAATTACCAATTACCCATTACCCATTACCAATTACCAATTACCCATTACCAATTACCAATTACCAATTACCAATTACCAATTACCAATCCCCAATTACCCATTCCCAATTCCCAATTACCCATTCCCAATTCCCAATTACCAATTACCAATTACCAATTACCCATTACCCATTACCTAACTAATATTTCAATATAATGGGAATTCCAATCGATTTCAAATCAACGCTTTCTCCTCGAATACCGTAGTCAAATGTTAACTCTAATAATGGAGAAGCATTGATCTCAATTTCTACAATTCTTTCTTTCTGTAACATGGAAATAGGATTAGTCAAATTACCCATTTTGCTGATTGCAATACGAGTATTTGTTAACTTTTTTATTCCCAAGGGATGATTGATTAATTTTCTATGAGCTTCAAGAGAAGGGTTGAATACATTTAAGAAAGAAACTGACTCGGGAATCATAAAACATATAGGTTCTGTTTGAGTAGCAAGATTCTCAGCAGCAAAATTAATGAACTCTTCTGAGGGTTGATGATTTGAGCTACTTGAAGAAGTATGCTCAGAATTAATAATATCCGAATTTTGATGGAGAGCAATCCCAAAAGGAGAAGCTGCTTTGTCTGGAGAGTAAGAACGCAATCTAAAATCAATACCTGAATGCATGGCATATATTTCAGCCATTGTTGCATCTTGAACCCAGACTAACTCTATATAAGTATTCTCAAAGAAAATAATCATTGAAGCAGTCCCTTGTTGGGTATTATAAGTTATGTTATTATCGCTACAAATTAAACCTATTTTTTCAAGCGATTGTTTGTCTGGTGCTGTCTCAAGACAGACAAAAATGTGATTTATTTCAAGCAAAGTCTTATGTATCAATAATAGTGTCATCTGTTATCTCTTGTTTGATATCTGGAAAATGCCCCATAGAAATTGAAGATAAGTAAGTTCCTAGGAGATTATAAATTAAATAAGAATAATTGTCATTTACCTCCGAAAGTTATTGTTTGTCAAGACCATCATGACTGTTTTTACGGAAGTTATGTAGAAATCATTTTTTGTGTCTTACCCCGCTATAACTTAAAGTTAGGTGTATATTCCTGGGAAAACCAATAAAATATGATTTAAAGGGGAGTTGGAATTAGTTGTGAGCAAATTAGATAAAAGCGAACAAATTAATAATTATGAGTTTGATTATGAAACTCTGACAAGCGAGCAAAAAGAGCTAGTCAAGCAGTTTACTGGTGAGATTCGGGAGCGTTTGCAGCGTTCGGCACAGGATATCTGGGAAATTGGACAACGGCTTTTCGATGTACGCGCTCAACTTAAACACGGTCAATTTGAGAGTTGGTTAAAAGCGGAATTCGGTTGGAGTAGACGTACAGCGTATAACTTTATTAAAGTTTATGAAGCTTTTGGCGAACGTGCAAAACTTGCACAAATAGATATTGCGACTTCTGCTCTTTACCTTCTAGCTGCGGAGTCTACACCTCAAGAAGTACGAGAGGAGTATTTACTTAAGGCGGAAAAAGGAGAAAAAATTACTCATAAAGAATTACGCTCCGATATTGAGCAAAAAAAACAGAAATCAATCCCTGCTAAGGAAAAACGAAACGATAATACACCTACTACTCAAAATAGTCCACCTCTAAATGCTACTTCCATACCAGAAATTATTAAATTAGCTTCTCAAACAGTAGTTGATATTGAATCAGTAGAAGTTCCCGAACCAGAATTAACAGAACCTACACCCGTAATTGAAACAAAAATAGAAGCCGGTTGGTATGTATTGGAAGGACAACACCTGGTTTTTTGTGGAGATACAGCAACACCCGAATTTCATTCTCATATAAATGATGTGAGTTTAGCTGTAGCTGCAACTTCTACTAACTGGGATCACGATTGGTTGATTGATGTAGCCGGAACTTTGATTGTTCTAGAAGAATCAGCTTTAGAGTCAGATAAATTACAACAGTTAATTAATATGTTTTCTCAACTTGGAGAAGCAATTGTTTTTCCTTGGTTGCCACATCCATATATGATTAGAGTTGCGAATCAATTAAATCGAAAAGTAATTGCAGGTGACATCTCCCCACAAAGGTGTAGTCAAGCTATTGCAGAATCGAGACTGGATTTTGCATCAGTTGAATTGTAAGAAATCAAAAGTCATTCAATATAGGGATTTTAGATTAAATCTATTTTTAGAATAAAGAGCTTGAAATCACAATAGTAGTCTTATTTTTCTCCATGGATGAATTCCATGAGTTATATAGAATTGATTTTTTCAGATAATTTCTTCTGACTAATTATACGTATAATTTTAGTTATAATTAGCTCATCAAATAGCTGTGATTAAACTTTGATATAACTTTTTTTATTTTATTTGCCCGAAGTTAATAGTAAAACTATTTTATTTATTTTTCTATTTATGTTAAGTACTACATCTCCTGATTTTGCTTCTTACGTAACATTTTCATGTAAAAGCAACGGAGAGAACTTATATTTTAATAATTAGTTAAAAAACATACATTAATATTGGCGATCGCCATGTAATAATAGCCAGAAGTCGCAAAAATCTGATGGGTCTTTGTGAGAATAGTTCTCAAAAAAACTTAGATTACGATGGAACTACGCCAGACTCGTTCAAAAGAAAGTTAATTTTATAAAATGATTCGCGCTTATCTATTATTGTGCGATTGAAAATTATATGAATACGAACGGATTAGAGATAGCTATCATTGGTATGGCTGGAAGATTTCCAGGTGCTAAAAATATCGATGAGTATTGGGAAAATATTAAAAATGGGGTGGAATCAATTCGTCTTTTGACGGATGAATATTTGCTTTCTCAAGGTGTTGATAAATCATCCTTGGAGCATCCCCAATATGTAAAAGCAGCAGCGGTACTCGAAGATATAGAACTATTCGACGCTGATTTTTTTGGATTTAGTCCCAGAGAAGCAGAAATTTTAGATCCGCAACAGCGTTTATTTTTAGAATGTGCTGTAGAAGCTTTAGAAACCGCAGGATATAACCCTCAAACTTATTCTGGATTGATAGGGATTTATGGTGGTGCGGGAATGAATGGATATTTGTTCAATCTCTACACGAACCCAAGTATTCGTAATTCCGTCAGCAATTATCAATTATTTTTAGCTAGCGACAAGGATTTTTTAACAACAAGAGTATCCTATAAACTTAACTTAACTGGACCGAGTGTTGATATACAAACTGCTTGTTCGACATCATTAGTTGCAGTTCATATAGCTTGTCAAAGTTTATTAAGCGGTGAATGTGATATAGCTTTGGCTGGTGGGGTAGCAATTTCCAAGCAGGTAGGATATTTATATCAGAATGGTGGTATTTATTCACCAGATGGGCATTGTCGTGCTTTTGATGCTCAAGCTCAAGGAACAGTTTCGGGAAGTGGTGTAGGAATTGTTGTTCTCAAAAGATTGGAAGATGCTTTAAATGATGGAGATAGTATTGATGCAGTAATTAAAGGAAGTGCGATTAATAATGATGGTACTTTCAAAGTTAGTTATACATCTCCAAGTATTGATGCTCAAGCAAAAGTAATCCATACTGCTCAATTAATGGCAGATCTTGAACCCGAGAGTATTAGTTATATTGAAGCTCACGGTACGGGTACACCATTGGGAGATCCAATTGAAATTGCTGCGTTGAATCAGGTATTTGGAAGCAAGAAAGCAGAGGGGGTAGAGAGGGTAGAGGGGGTAGAGGGGGTAGAGAAAAAACAAAAACCTTGCGGTATTGGTTCGGTGAAAACTAATATCGGACATTTAGATACCGCTGCTGGAATTGCGAGTTTAATTAAAGCAGTGTTGGCTCTGAAGCACAAGCAAATTCCTCCCAGTCTGAATTTTGAGCAACCGAATCCGCAAATTGATTTTGATAATAGTCCTTTTTATGTGAATGCTAGTTTATCAGCATGGGAAACTGATAAATTACCCCGTCGTGCTGGTGTTAGTTCCTTTGGAATTGGTGGGACAAATGCTCATTTAGTATTGGAAGAAGCAGAAACCCAAAATGTAGAGACGTTGTATACAACGTCTTTACACAATTCACAACTATTACTAATTTCTGCCAAAACAGAATCAGCCGTCTTGAAAGCAACAGCGAATTTAGCCAATTATTTAGAAACAAATCCCGATTTAAACCTAGCGGATGTAGCCTATACATTAAAAGTTGGCAGACAAGAATTTGAACATCGTCGCTTCTTAGTTTGTCAAAACCTTGAATCCGCTATTGAATTATTAAAATCACCAAATTCTCCAGAAGTTTTTACCCACACTCACACCCCCACAACTCGAAGTATTGCTTTCATGTTTTCCGCACAAGGAAGTCAATACATTAATATGGGATGGGAATTGTATGAAACACAAACAGTATTCCGAGAAACAGTAGATAACTGCTGCAACTTACTAAAACCCCATCTCGGTTTTGATTTACGAACCATTATTTATCCCTCCATCTCTCCCCCCTCTACCCCCTCCTCCCCCTCTTCCCCCTCCCTTAACCAAACCGCTCACGCTCAACCCGCAATCTTCATCATCGAATATGCTCTAGCACAGTTATGGATGTCATGGGGAATTACTCCAGAAGTTACTATCGGACATAGTATTGGGGAATATGTAGCGGCTACTATAGCGGGAGTATTTTCTTTAGAAGATGCTTTAAAAGTAGTAGTAGCTCGTGGAAAGTTGATGCAGCAACAACCCACTGGTGCTATGCTTTCCGTGTTTTTATCTGTTGTTGATATTCAACCTTGGTTGAGTGAAGAAATTACTCTCGCTGCAATTAATTCCTCGAATCTTTGTGTAGTTTCCGGAAGTAGTGAGGCGATCGCCAATTTATCACAAAATTTAGAAGCGTCTAATATCGCTTGTCGATTATTACATACCTCCCATGCATTCCACTCACCTTCGATGTCAGGTGCAGAAAAACCGTTCATGCAGGTATTGGAATCTGTTAAATTGAATCCTCCGTCAATTCCTTTCATATCTAACGTTACTGGTACTTGGATTACTGCGACTGAAGCAACTGATAAAGCTTATTGGGTGAAACATTTAAGAGAAACGGTACAGTTTGCTGCTGGTATTGAGGAGTTGACGAAAGATTCTTCTAGAATTTTATTAGAAGTTGGTGCGGGAAGAACACTGAGTACTTTTGCTCAGGGACAAAGTAAACTGGTTTTAACAAGTTTGAGACATCCCCAGGAAAATGAATCTGATATTAGTTTTATTTTCAAGACATTGGGACAACTTTGGTTACATGGTTTGAAGATTGACTGGACTGAGTTTTATAAACATAAAAATCAGCAACAGAAACGTTATCGAGTACCATTACCAACTTATCCATTTGAAAGAAAGCGTTATTGGATTGATGCTTCTACAGAAATAACTCAGGAAGTAACTAGGGAAAATATAAATAATAATAAAATTACAATCAATCATGATGGAGATTGGTTTTATGTACCGACTTGGGAGCGGGATAAGCAAGTAGAGTTTATAACTCCTCAAAAGTTTGCTGAGAATAAGTATGTATGGTTAATTTTTATTGATAATGCTTGTTTTGGTGCTGAAATTGCTCAACAGTTAGGAAATATCGGTCATGATGTAATTACTGTTGCCATTGGTGATAAGTTTGACCAAATCGGTTATCGACAATTTACTATTAATCCTGAATCTGAGAAAGATTATATTGAGTTGTTAGAAGATTTGGAATTACGGGAATTGAGTGTTGAGCGGATAATTCATCTGTGGAATCTAGATGAGGAGATTAATAAATCAAGCTTTGGGGATGTTCAGAAGTTAGGATTTTATAGTTTACTGTATTTGGCTCAAGGGTTAGCGCAACAGAAAATCAGTAATTCGATTTATATCAAGATTGTTACTAATTGTCTTTATGACATTGTTGGAGAAGAGGAATTAAATCCACTTCAATCTCCCATAGTGGGTTTAGGTAAAGTAATTGGACAGGAATATCCAAATATTGCTTGTTGTAATATTGATGTAACCTTGGATGAGAAAGATAAGGAAAGGTTAGTTAAGCAATTATTGAGTGAAGTTATCAGTCCACCAAAAGATTTTACTATTTCTTATCGGGGAAGATATCGTTGGAAACAGCAATTTAGATTAGTCAAGCGAGATGATGAATCTAATAATAATATTCAACTCCGTCAAGAGGGGATTTATTTAATTGTTGGGGATTTAGTTAATGGACTTGGTAGGGTTTTTGCTGAGTATTTAGTTAATACACTGCAAGCAAAGTTGATTTTTATTGGGGATGAAAAACCAACTTTTGTACCGCAAGAATGTTTGTTTGTGGAAGCGGATATTACTGATGAGTTGCAAATGGAAGATGCAATTTCTCAAGCAGAATCACATTT
Organism: Cyanobacteria bacterium P01_D01_bin.50; assembly: GCA_039200565.1. GTDB lineage: Bacteria > Cyanobacteriota > Cyanobacteriia > Cyanobacteriales > Nostocaceae > Rivularia. The sequence continues at coordinate 19,423 of JBCCSG010000058.1, forward strand.
TGGTGAAATTCACGGGGTATTTTATTCAACTCCGATGAGTAACGAGCATTCAACAGCAACGATTGGGGAATTAACTAGAAATCATTGCGAATATAATTTCCGTTATAAAGTTTATGGTTTACAGGTTTTAGAGAAGGTTTTACAGTCAAGAAAGTTAGACTTTTGTATTTTACAATCTTCTTTATCTACTGTTGTTGGTGGATTGGGCTTAGGAGCTTATAGTGCGGCAAATTATTTTGTCGATGCTTTTGCTCAACAACAATTAAGTAATAATCTTGAAAAATCTACTCCTTGGTTTAGCGTTAATTGGGATGCTTGTGACTTTGAATTAAACCAGCATCGTGAATTTAGTTCTAATATGGCTGAATTTGCTCTAACTCCCGCAGAAGTTTGGCAAGCAACTCAAAGTATTTTAGATATGAATAATTCTCCTCAAGTTGTAGTCAGTAAGGGAGAATTAGATGCAAGAATTAAACAGTGGCTAAAGGTAAAACCATTAAATGAAACATCTACTATTGGAAATAATTCTAGTCATACAAGACCAAATTTAACTAATGAATATATTGCTCCTAGAAATGATATTGAACGAGCAATAGCTCAGGTATGGCAAGATTTATTAGGTATAGATGAAGTCGGAGTGAATGACAGTTTCTTTGAGTTGGGTGGACATTCATTATTAGCGGTACAAGCAATAGCAAGACTTAGAGAAATATTTCAAGTTGAGTTAGAAATGCGGAGCGTTTTATTTGAAGCACCCACGGTAGCTAAAATTGCGGAATTAGTAGCCCAAGAGCAACCGAAACAAGATGATTTAGCTCAAATGGCTGATATTTTGGCTGAAATTCAAGGTTTGTCGGCTGAAGAAATTGCAAAGGAGTTGGAGGAATGAGAGAGGGGGAAGAGGGGGAGAGGGGGAAGAGGGGGTAGAAATAGTTTTAACCTTTAACCTTACCAATTACCCATTACCAATTACCCATTACCAATTACCCATTACCAATTACCAATTACCAATTCCCAACATGGATAATTTTTACGAACAACTTGCAAAACTTTCTCCAGAACAACGTAAATTATTTGAGCGTCGTCTCAGGGAGAGGGGGATAGAAATTCCTGAAATTAATCAGATTTTTCCACGAGAATCTGGGGATGAATTACCGTTATCTTTTGCTCAACAGCGATTGTGGTTTATTCAACAACTGGAACCGGAAAGTAGTACTTATAATGTTCCTAGCGCTCTGAATCTTAAGGGTAGATTAAATATACCAGTTTTAGAAAAATCACTTTCGGAAATAGTAAAGCGACATGAAGTTCTTCGCACTACTTTTATAAGTAATTCTCAAAAAGAACCCGTCCAAAAAATTACTGCATCTCAAAAGCTTAATTTACCTGTAGTAGATTTACAGGATTTACAAGTCAGTGAATATATTTTAAAAAAAATCGTAAAACAATTGGTGCGAGATGCTTATGAATCTCCTTTTGATTTAACTAAACCTTTATTAAGAATTATCTTAATTAAATTAAAAACATTTGAACATATCCTATTAATTACAACCCATCACATTGTATCTGACCGTTGGTCTGTGGGAGTCTTTTTACGGGAATTATCACAGCTCTATAATACTTTTTGGAATGGTGAATCGTCTCCTTTATCTGAATTACCGATTCAGTATGGTGATTTTGCAATTTGGCAGCGTCAATGGTTACAAGGTGAGGTTTTAGAAACCCAAGCTAATTATTGGAAAGAACAATTAAATAATCTCTCGGTACTGGAATTACCTACCGATAGAAAAAGATTACCAGTTCCAAGTTATAAAGGCTCGCATTATCCTTTAAGTCTTTCTCCAGAATTATCAGAAAAGCTGCGAAATCTAAGCGCTAAGTCTGGAGTAACACTATTTACGATGTTGTTGACTGCGTTTCAAGTGTTGCTGTATCGTTATACTCATCAAGATGATATTGTTGTCGGAACCGATATTGCAAATCGCGATCGCACTGAAGTGGAACCGTTAATTGGTTTATTCGTAAATACTTTGGTGTTGCGAACTGATGTTTCTCAAAATCCGACATTTAGAGAATTATTACAGCGAGTTAAAGAAGTTGTTTTAGGAGCTTTTGCTCACAAGGATTTACCATTTGAAAAGTTGGTGGAAATTCTTAATCCCAACCGCGATTTTAGTCAAATGATGCCGTTGTTTCAGGTAAAATTTGATTTGCAATTAGCTACTGCAAAACCTTTAAATTTAAGGGCTTTGATGGTAGAAAGACAATCATATAAACAAGAATTTGTTAAGTATGAATTACGATTAAATTTACAAGATACAAAAACAGATATTAGCGGACAAGTTGAATACAGCAGCGATTTATTTGACGAGAAAACAATAGTTCGTTTTGTAGAACATTTTCGGGTATTGTTAGAGGGAATTGTTGAGAATCCCGATTGTCAAATTGGTTATTTACCACTCTTGAGTGAAGCAGAATCAAAACAAATATTGTGGCAATGGAATCGGACTCAGCGTGAATATGAACAGAATTTATGTATTCATGAGTTATTTGAAATCCAGGTAGAAAAAACCCCCGATGCTATTGCGTTGGTTCATAATAATTGTCAGTTGACTTATAGAGAATTAAATAACCGTGCAAATCAATTAGCTCATTATTTACAAACATTAGGTGTAAAACCAGAGTCGAAAGTTGGGGTTTATTTAGAAAGAAATTTAGAATTAGTAATTGGTATTTTAGGTATTCTCAAAGCTGGTGCTGTTTATGTTCCTTTAGATCCAGCTTATCCTCAAGCACGTACTGAATATATTATTGAAGATGCTCAAATAGAAATTTTATTAGAAGGCAACAGGCAACAGGCAATAGGCAAAAGGGAAGATAAACAAGAAAATGAAAGTAAAATTCCTCCTGAACCCTGTTCCCTATTTTCTATTGCCTTAAATCACGATTGGGAAAAAATCGCTCAACACAGTACAGAAAATCCCAAGAGCGGAGTTATATCAGACAACTTAGCATATTTAATTTACACCTCCGGTTCTACAGGTAAACCTAAAGGAGTTGCAATTGCTCATCGTAATACAGTGACATTATTGCATTGGGCAAGGGAAGTATTTAATCGTGAAGTTATTGCTGGGATGTTAGCTTCAACTTCCATTTGCTTTGACTTATCGGTATTTGAATTATTTGTACCCTTGAGTTGGGGTGGAAAAATTATTCTGGTAGAAAACGTTTTAGAATTAATAGATTTACCCGAAGCTTCGGGAGTAACCACAATAAATACTGTACCGAGCGCAATTTCTCAATTATCTCGTGTAAATGCGATTCCTTCCTCAGTTAATACTATTAACTTAGCTGGGGAAGCTTTGCAATGGAATTTAGTAAAACAGCTTGAACAAAAACATCCCCAAATTCAGCAGATATTTAACTTATATGGTCCTTCTGAAGATACGACTTATTCTACTTATGCTTTAGTGTATAAAGGCAAAAGGCAAGAGGCAAGAGGCAATAGGCAAGAGGCAAGAGGCTTGGAAGAATTCTCTACCTCCTCAACTCCTCCCATTGGAAATGCGATCGCAAATACTCAAACTTACATTCTCGATAGTAATTTACAACCCGTTCCCATAGGTGTGATTGGTGAACTATATCTTGGTGGTGCTGGTTTAGCCCGAGGTTATTTTAATAAACCCGATTTGACAGCAGAAAAATTTATTCCCAATCCCTTAAACAAGTCAAAAGTCAAAAGTCAAAAGTCAAAAGAAGGAAAAATAAAAGAACAATTACCAATTACCATTCACGCGGAGCGTGAGGAGGTATACCAATTACCAATTACCAAATTATATAAAACTGGTGATTTAGTACGTTATTTACCTAGTGGCAAGATTGAATATGTTGGTAGATTAGATAGTCAGGTCAAAATTCGGGGATATAGGATTGAAATTGGCGAGGTGGAAGCAGCTTTAAGTAAACATCCCCAGTTGCAAGAATCTGTGGTAACTGTTGGGGAAGATGGAGAAAATAAGCTGTTGATTGCTTATGTTGTATTTAAGGATGTTGAGGATAAAGATAATCAAATCTCAATTTTACGAATACGTAATTTTTTGTCAGAGAAACTTCCCGTTTACATGATTCCTTCTACGTTTGTGGAGTTGGATGAATTACCGCGTTTGCCTAATGGTAAGATAAATCGGCGCGAGTTAACCGTACCTGATGCAATTCGTCCGGAATTAGAGACGACTTTTGTTGAACCACAAACAGAAATTGAAAAGGCGATAAGCCCTTCGGGCATGTGCTTCGCGATCGCCAAAATCTGGCAAGATGAATTAAATGTAGAACGAGTTGGTTTACAGGACAATTTCTTTGAGTTGGGGGGACATTCTTTATTAGCAATTAAAATAATCGCTCAGATAAATGAGAGTTTACAGATTGATATTCCTTTACGTAGTTTGTTCCTAAATCCAACCGTTGCGGGATTAGTTGAACAAGTAGAAAATATCAAAAATAATCAAGTAGCATCACAATCTGCTAGTTTACCGAAACTCGTACCAGATTTAAACCAACGTTACGAATCTTTTCCCCTAACTGATATTCAACAAGCTTATTGGATTGGACGCAATCAAGCTTTTGAGTTGGGGAATGTTTCGACTCACGGTTATCGAGAAATTGAAACTGTCGGGTTAAGTGTTGAGCAGGTTGAACAAGCTTTACAACAGTTGATTAACCGTCACGATATGTTACGGATGATTGTGGAAACTGACGGTAGACAGCGAATTTTACCGGAAGTTCCAGCATATGAAATTAAAACCTTGGATTTACGTGCTTCATCTGGAGAAGAGATTGATAACGAATTAACAAACTTACGGGATAAACTTTCTCATCAGGTGTTATCAACGGATGAATATCCTTTATTTGATATCCAAGCGGTGTTGTTGTCAGATGAAGATAATCGAATCCGATTTTTGATTAGTTTTGATGTTCTAATAGGTGATGCTTGGAGTTTACAAATTCTAGCGCAAGAGTTAGTAGTATTAATTCTACAACAGAATAAATTCCCACCTTTAGAAATTTCTTTCCGGGATTATGTCTTAGCTGAAAAAGAATTTCGTAACTCAGATAAATATCAACAATCTCTAAATTATTGGCAAAATCGACTAACCACCTTACCAGCTTCTCCCCAACTACCGCTACAAAAAAACCCTAGTGCTATAGAAAAACCTCGCTTTATTCGTCGTACCCATACATTAAAGCCAGAGTTGTGGAAAAAAATCAAACAGCGTGCAACTCAAAATAATATTACTCCTTCAGGATTATTGCTGGCTGCTTTTGCAGAAATTTTGACATTTTGGAGCAATAGTCCGCAATTTACCTTAAATTTAACCCTTTTCAATCGCCTACCATTACATCCCCAAGTAAATCAATTAGTTGGGGATTTTACTTCATCAACATTATTAGAAATAAATAACAATGGTAAAGATACATTTGCGACTAGAGCCAAAAGAATTCAAGCACAATTATGGTCAGATTTAGATAACCGTTACGTCAGTGGAGTTGAAGTATTACGGCAATTAGCTCGCACTAAAGGGCGAATGACTGGCGCATTAATGCCCGTTGTATTTACCAGCACCTTGACGCAAAATAATTCCGAAAAATCATCTATAAATCGAACTTGGGAAGGAGAAGTCGTCTATAGCTTGAGTCAAACATCCCAAGTTTACCTCGACCATCAAGTTTCCGAAATCAACGGAGCATTAGTTTATAATTGGGATACCATCGACGAACTATTTCCCTCGGGAATGCTTGATGATATCTTCCATTCCTACAGTAGTTTTCTAGAATGTTTAGAGAATGAAGCACAATGGGAAAATACCACCAGACAACTACTACCATCAGCACAACTTGAAATACTTACACAAGTAAACGCTACACAAGCTGCCAACGTAAATAATTTAATTAATACAGATACACAACCGCTTTTACATCAATTATTTTTCGATAGAGTTACGCTCAATCCAGATAAACCAGCAATAGTCACCTCAAATATTAGTCTTAGTTATCAAGAATTGAGCGATCGCACTCAAACACTAGCGATAGAGTTACAAGATAATGAACTACAGCAAAATCAACTAATCGCAGTTGTAATGTGCAAAGGTTGGGAACAAATAGTAGCCGTCTTAGGAATCTTAACAGCAGGTGCAGTATACGTTCCCATAGATCCAGAATTACCCAAAGAAAGACGTTTTCAAATACTCCAACAAGCACAGATAAAATACGTTGTCACCCAACCCTGGTTAGATGATTCCTTGGAATGGGAAAATAACATCACAAGAATTGTAATTAAAACTCCCCCTGCTCCCCCTGCTCCCCCTGCTCCCCCTGCTCCCCCTGCTCCCACATCTCTCGCCTACATAATCTACACCTCCGGCTCTACGGGATTACCGAAAGGAGTAATGATTAGTCATCAAGGTGCAGTTAATACAATTTTGGATATTAATCAGCGCTTTGGAATCACGGAAAAAGATTTAATTTTAGCCTTATCTTCCTTGAGTTTCGACTTATCTGTATATGATATTTTCGGAACCTTAGCCGCAGGAGCAACTATAGTTATTCCAGATGCTGATTTAACAAAAGACCCAGCACATTGGGCAAATTTAATACATCAACATCAAGTGACAATTTGGAATTCCGTTCCCGCTTTAATGCAATTATTAGTAGAACATTTAGAATCAGTTGAACAAAAAGCTGATTCCTTACGATTAGTATTGATGAGCGGTGATTGGATACCTTTGAATTTACCCGAAAGAATTTGGAATAGATTTAATAATAAAGAAAATACAGAAAATATAGAAATTATAAGTTTAGGTGGAGCAACCGAAGCTTCAATTTGGTCAATTGCTTATCCTATCAAAGAAATTAATCCCGATTGGAAGAGTATTCCCTACGGTTATCCATTAACAAATCAACAGTTTTACGTACTAAACGAAGCAATGGAACCCTGTCCGATTTGGGTAACAGGACAACTTTATATCGGTGGAATTGGTTTAGCTTCATGTTATTTAAATCAACCCCAATTAACAGCAGAAAGATTTATTCAAAATCCATTTTCTTCTTCTACCCCCTCTACCCCCTCTTCCCCCTCTTCCCCCTCCAATCTTTACAAAACCGGAGATTTAGGAAGATATCTCCCAGACGGTAGTATCGAATTTTTGGGAAGAGAAGATTTTCAGGTAAAAGTAAATGGTTATCGGATTGAATTAGGAGAGATTGAAACAGTACTTCTCAAAAATCCTTTGATTCAAGAAGCGGTTGTTACAGCAATAGGAGATTTTGAAAATAAACAATTGGTCGCTTATATTGTCCCCAATCCTGTTGAAAAAATTGATTTTAAATTACAGCAACTTGGTATTCGTAAGGATGAAGGAAGAAAACAAATACAACTTCCTCAACTTGAACGAGACGATAATACAAATCAAGCTTATCTCAGAAGACAAAGTTACCGTCAATTCCTCGACAAACCAATTAGTTTAAATCAATTTAGTCAGTGGATTGGTAGTTTAGCTCAAATGCAATTAGAGGATTCTCCACTACCAAAATATCGCTACGGTTCTGCTGGTAGTCTTTATCCGGTACAAGCTTATTTACACGTCAAAGATAATCGCATTGAAGGGTTAGAACCAGGAGTTTATTATTATCATCCCGCGAACCACAATTTAATTTTACTTCATCAAGAATCAGTTATTGATAATCAGGTTTACAGCAGCAATCAAGAAATTTTTGAAAAGTCTGGTTTTTCCTTATTCCTAATAGCAGAACTAGCAGCAATTACTCCAGTATACGGTGATAAAGCGAGAGATTTTTGTATGTTAGAAGCTGGTTATATCAGTCAACTTTTGATGGAAACAGCACCGGAAAATGATATTGGTTTATGTCCCATCGGAGTCTTAGAATTTGAAAGTATACGAGAATGGTTTAATTTAGCATCAAGCCAGATTTTATTACATAGCTTTGTGGGTGGGAAAATTGACCCAATTTGGACTCAACAATGGATGTCCTCCGAACCCCAACAGTCAATGTCAATTTCGGAAAGATTGCGTCAATACCTCCAACAAAAACTTCCCGATTATATGGTGCCGACTCACTATATGCTATTAGATACATTACCATTGACAAGTAATGGCAAAATCGACCGTAAAGCCTTACCAAAACCGCAATTACACGGTCAAAGCAATGTAAAATATGTCGCACCAGAAACTGAGATAGAAAAGAAAATTGCACAAATTTGGCAAAACGCTCTCAAACTAGAACGAATTGGAATTCATGATAACTTCTTTGAGGTGGGTGGTAATTCCCTATCAGCAACTCAAGTTATTACCCAAATGCGACAAAGCTTTGAAGTAGAAATTACAATCCGTCACTTTTTTGAAGCTCCC
>JBCCSG010000059.1:0-27428 GCA_039200565.1 Cyanobacteria bacterium P01_D01_bin.50
CCACCAAAGCGGACTACTTGCCAAAACAAGTCTTTTAAACCGCTTTTTGTAAATATAACGCTACCACCAAACAGCACTAAATAACTCTCGGAAAATAATCCTAAAGCATTATCCAAGCTTTCTAACTGTTCTTTAATCTGTTCCAACTCAGCTTTTAACGTACGCGAAGTCGTTTGTTGCAATTGCTTTTTAACTTCGTCGAAACGCCGTACAAGCTCAATTTGACGTTGCTTGTCAGCAAGCATCTGAGCATACCGCTGTTTTAACTCATCCAGGCTTTGCTCAACTGATAATATTTCTTGCTCCAATTCTTGTTCTAGATTTTCCTCAACTGATGATTGAGAAGAATGTTTATGCGACTCCATGAGGGAAGTATTACAGTAAAAGAGAACATTTCTCGATAGACCTATTCGTTATGTCTCAATCAAGCCAACTGCCTAAAACTAGTCAATTGCACGATCTTAGTACACTAGAACTAGCTCAAGCTCTATTGGAGAGATTGAGTATATCTCCTAACGATTGGCATCGCCTCAAGTCTAACCGCAAAGTCCGCGCTTGCGAACAAACAGCAGCTGCCCTTGTATTTCTCATCAAGGAACAACCACGAGAAGCACAAGCTAGATTAGAACAAGCTACCGGCTGGTTAAATCGTTCTATTAGTGCGCCGCCTTGTCCGAGTCATGGACAAAAAAAAGATAGTAATTAGGATATATTTGTTCGTAATTTTCTGCTACAATCTAAGTTCCTAATTCTTAACTCCCAAAAGACGTAGCAATGCTACGTCTCTACAATTATTAATTCCGTAATAGCGGTATCCTGCGTTTATGCTCCAACTGCTTACACAATCGTAATTCTGTACCTTTACGGTTCCATTCCACCCGATCGAAAATTAAATGCAGTATCGATAAACCGCGACCATTTTCTGATTCGTCAGGTGGCAAATATTCGGCGGGATCTTCTTCACAATCGGATTTGGGAGCAAATCCTTGACCTTGATCGGATATTATCCACCAATATCTATCATCAATTAAAGAAAAACGGACTACAACTTTTTTTCCAGGATCGAGATTATTGCCGTGCTTCGCTGCATTTACTAAGGCTTCTTGAAGTCCCAGTCTCAACTCAGCTTGCAAATTTCCAGGAATTTCTGCCAAAAGCAAATCCAATATTGGGCAGAGATATAGAGTTGAGGCAAAACTAATAGTGCCCCAGTTACGTCCTACCGGACGAAGTGAAATGGTAATCACAAGAGAAACCCCGTAGCTTTCGGCTCAATCTAGACATGACTTTTAATATCTACCCCGCACCCTGAAATTCAATTGAGGTGGTCATGTTACCTAAAATCTTATATCTTTACAAGCAATTAAAGTATGCTACTTAGCATCGACTCTTTTGATTCAATAAAGGTTGCTTAATTTCAAAACCGTCGATCTTTTTTAATACAAATCATTACAAACTATAAATTTACTTGAACCATTAATGAGTATTTCAATACTCATAAAACTAAGCCGATTTGTAATTTAAACAACTTTTTTTTGTTTTTTTAGAGTCTGCTCTAACGTCAATTTCTTTATACAAAAGGTATTCTATATTTAGATTAATTCAATTTTAGCATTTTTACTATGCGCTAGACTACAATTTTGAAATTTCACCCGATAATTATACTAAGTAACTTTGACTAAATCCGAACGTACAAGAAATGCTGCAACTTCCACATGAGATGTCTGAGGGAAAAAATCAGCTGGTTGTACTCGTGACAAAGTGTATAAATCATCTTGACAAAGTTGCTGTAAGTCACGAGCAAGTGTTGCTGCTTTACAACTCACATAAACAATACGAGTTGGTTTTGCTTTGCGTAAAGTTTCGATTACACCGCGATCGCATCCTTTTCTTGGTGGGTCAAGTATAACAATATCTGGTTTATAAGATATTTGAGACAGTAATTCTTCTACCTTTCCCGAATGGAAGGCAACATTATTTATGTGATTATACTGAGCATTGATTTTTGCAGCAGCTACTGCTGATTCTTGTATTTCTAAACCAATTGCAAGATGCACTTGTTTTGCAAGTGGCAAAGTTAAAGTACCGATGCCACAATAGGCATCAACTAATATTTCGTTACCTTGCAAATTTAATTCAGATTGAATTTCGTACAATAATGCCTCCGCTGTTTCAGTATTAACTTGGAAAAATGTTTCTGGTCGTATTTGAAATTTCAAGTCAGCAAATTCTTCTTCTAAGTAAGGAGTACCGACAACAAGACGAGTTTCGCTACCAAAAATAGTATTGGTGCGATCGCCATTCCGGTTTAACATCACTCCCACTAATGGGGGATAGTGGTGCAACCACTCTTGTGCTTGTTCTTCAATTCCTGGTATATTTAAATGTTTGACAACTAAAGTCAACAAAATTTCCCCAGTACGGCGACCAATGCGTAAACCAAGATGGCGAATAATTCCGGTATGGCTGTGTTCGTTATAAATCTCCCAACCATTGGATTGAATATCTTTTTTGATTTGTGCCAAAAATGGATTTAAGCGTGAATCTTGCACCGGACATTGATTCAGATTGACGATTTGATGAGAATGCTTTTGGTAGTAACCCGCTATAACTCCCACGGAAGGAGAGATACCCATCGGGTAAGTGGCTTTATTGCGGTAGTCTAAAGGTTTACCTGCCCGAAGAAGTGCATCTACCCGTGGTTCTGTAAAACCACCGATACGTTGTAAAGCTTGAATCACAACTTCGCGCTTAGCTGACAATTGATACTCATAGCTTGTATGTTGCCACTGACAGCCACCACATTTATCAGCGACAATACAAGCTGGTCTAATTCGATGAGGTGATGATTGTAATAATTCTTTAACTTTGCCCTTTGCGTACTTGGGCTTAACATTTACCAAGCGGACAACAACGCGATCGCCAGGTACAGTATCCGGTATAAATACCACTTTTTGGGCACATCGTCCGACACCATCACCCGTATCGCTCAAATCCGTAATCACAACTTCAAGCAAATCGCCTTGCTTCCATTTTGTTCTAGTCATCATCAAATAGTTAAACTTCAGTAACTAAGATTAAAGGTCAAAATTCATAACTCCTTATCCCCCCATCCCCCCATCCCCCCATCTCCCATCCCCCCTCCCCTTCACTTCTTGGCACCTGAATAGCTAAACTAACAGTAATAATTAAATAGAGTTTTCTTTTAGAAATCATGACTGTAGTAAGCCAAGTTATTCTCCAAGCTGATGACGAACTACGTTATCCCAGCAGTGGGGAACTTAAGAATATCAAAGACTATTTGCAAACCGGCGAACAACGGCTGCGAATCGTTGATACCTTAACCGAAAACGAAAAAAAGATAGTAGAAAAAGCTACTAAATCACTCTGGCAAAAGCGTCCAGACTTTATTGCGCCAGGAGGCAATGCTTACGGACAACGCGAACGTGCGCTATGCATCCGCGACTATGGTTGGTACTTACGCTTAGTCACTTACGGAATATTGGCTGGTGATAAACAACCAATCGAAAGCATTGGTTTAGTTGGCGTGAAGGAAATGTACAACTCATTAGGAGTTCCCGTACCCGGAATGGTGGAAGCCATTAAGGGACTAAAGGAAGCTTCCATTGATTTACTAAGTAGTGAAGATGCACAACAAGCTGCTCCCTACTTCGATTTAATCATTCAAGCCATGTCTTAATTGGGCGGCAATGAGGGCGCTGGCGCATTTGGGCTATCCCGTTATATTCAATAAATCCTTTTTAATGGGATATTAGAAAAATCTTTGAGTATAATGCGGGTTTAACTCAGAATCCCTTTCGACTTCCAATATAAGGGTACCTTCCCCACACTTGGTAGTAGCTGCGGCTCTATTTTCTGTCAAGTTACCAACAAGTTGTGGGGAAACTTTTTTCGATCACTCCCAACGCGTTTTCGATTACCTATAAAGATTTCTTTTATTCTTCCCCCCTCTTTCCCCCTCTTCCCCCTCTCCCCCACGCCACTTCCTACAGGGCGTGCGTGTTCCGTGCCGCAGGAGTGGCTCCTCTTTCCCCCTGCTTCGACATAAATCATACCCAAATACAAAAAGCCGACAGTCCTTTGCTCAAGGCTGCCAGCTATTAGTGTGTTCCCTATTAATGACTCGGCTAGAGTTCAGTTATAAACATTATGTTTATTTTCACTCTATTAGAAGAGGATCTTAATCATTAGTGCTCGTGATTCTCATCACAACAAAGTTGGTTATAAACTGTATTGAATTTATTGTTTCTAAGGAAAAATATCTGAAAGTTAAGATATCCTACTCTAATGTAAGATGAGTTACAAATGCCCGTCAGTACAAAAGAAAGACAATCAAAAAATATCCAAATTGGTAGCTCAAATTAAATATTGGTTTGGTGTGTGGGAGTACTTTATTGAACTTACTTGTTTCCATAATACTTCAAACCCTCACTCCGATTAAATATGAGCAACTCCAGTCCATATTCGAGTTCTGTGAGCTAAAGTATTCTTGAAAACGATGAAAATGTCATCCCCAAGACAGTAGCAGTATCGGTTTTAACGATATATGTATATTCATAAAAGCCTTTATAGCTCAAAAAAGAAGAAACCGCCGAGAAAAAACCACAACTTTACAAATAAATTGCCGAAAGTATAAGGGAATATCTATACAATTAAGATTGACTACAGCCTCAAAGCAGTCAAAATGAAGGTATCGCCTTCCGGAGGTTCGAGTCAAAGTAGAACGAGTCCCGTCCGAAAAGAAAGCATTCATTCAAAGAGCAATTAAATTTCTCCGCTGTTATGACATACGATTACGATTTATTTATAATGGGTGCTGGTTCTGCTGGTGCAGCTGCTGCAAAAAAAGCTGCCTCTATAGGCATGCGTGTAGCCGTAGCAGAACAAGAAGCCCTTGGAGGTACCTGTTTGAATCGCGGTTGCATTCCTAAAAAATTCATTGTCTACGCCGCTGACTTCGCGCTACATAATAAAATTGCAACTGACTATGGCTGGAGTAAAATTTCATCGCATTTCGATTGGACGCAGTTTATTCACTCGGTACACAAGCGCATAGACAAAATTAATCGCTCCTATCAAGAAACATTTCAAAAAAGTGGCATTACCTTACTAAGAGGGCACGCTACCTTTGTTGACGCTCACACTATCAAAGTTGATGGAGCCAAGTTAACAGCGGACAAAATATTAATTGCTGTAGGTGCACGTCCGTTTATTCCGGATATTCCTGGCATCGAATACGCCATTACTTCCCGCGAAATGTTTCATTTACCTTATTTGCCCAAACGCTTGGCAATAATTGGTGGCGGTTACATTGGCGTAGAATTTGCTAGCATGATGAACGCTTTAGGTTGTCGAGTCACTGTTGTTGATACGGATCAAACAATTTTAGAGGGATTTGACGACGATCTTCGCGCATACCTCCAAGAAAGTTTATCTCAACGGGGAATTAAATTTATCAACAACAGCAAGGCAACGCACATTAAACATTATGAAGAGGGCTTACTGTTAACCGTAAATGGTAAGTATAAAAAAACTATCGCCGCCGATACTATTTTAGTTGCCACTGGACGCGCTCCGAATACAAAAAATCTCGATCTGGATAATGCCCAAGTAAAGATGGGCGAAGGAGGTGCTATCGAAGTAGATGAATATAGCCGCACCAGTCAAGAAAATATTTTTGCCGTTGGAGATTGCACTAACCGCTTACAGCTAACTCCTGTAGCAAAATCAGAAGCTGTAGCTTTTGTCAATACTGTTTTTGAGAATAAACCGCAAGCAGTAAATTATGGTCATGTACCTTCGGCTGTTTTTGCTCGTCCGGAAATCGCCAGTATAGGCATGACCGAGCATAAAGCTCGCTCGGAATTTGGCGATTCAGTAAAATGTTATTGCAATAGGTTCCAACCGTTAATGCATCAACTGCCTTCAACAGAAGAGCAAGCAATAGTTAAAGTAGTTGTTGAGGGTGAATCCGAGCGAGTAATTGGAGTTCATATGTTAGGTGAAGGCGCAGCCGATATTATTCAATCTCTTGGTGTTGCAATTCGTCTTGGTATTACCAAACAAGACTTAGATGATACTATTGCCATTCATCCAACTAGCGCAGAGGAATTCCTCACGTTAGATTAAATCGAGGTGAAAAATTACGTACTTGCTTGAATGCGAAAAATGAGCTTACTCTAGAATGTAGCTATACAAGCGTAATTATACTAAATATCCTTGATATAAATAATACAATTAAAGATATGACCTACGATTATGACCTGTTTGTAATTGGTGCCGGTTCTGGAGGTTTAGCAGCTTCCAAGCGCGCCGCAAGCTATGGTGCAAAAGTGGCGATCGCCGAATACGATTTGGTAGGCGGTACCTGTGTTATCCGTGGCTGCGTTCCCAAAAAACTCATGGTATATGCTTCTCATTTTCCTTCATTATTTGAAAGTGCCGCAGGCTATGGTTGGAAAGTAGGTGATGCGGAGTTGGACTGGGAAAAGTTCATCACATCTATCGATAAGGAAGTGCAAAGACTATCTGCGCTGCACATCAATTTATTAGAAAGAGCCGGAGTAGAATTAATTCCAAGCCGAGCTACTTTAATCGACCAGCATACCGTAGAAGTTGATGGACGCAAAGTAAGTGCGGATAAAATCTTGATCGCAGTTGGAGGAAAACCTTCCCTACCAGATATACCTGGAATGGAGTATGCTATCACTTCCAATGAAATTTTCCACCTCAAAGAAAAACCCAAGCATATCGCTATTATTGGTGCTGGCTATATAGGTTCGGAATTCGCCTGTATAATGAGGGGTTTGGGTTGTGAAGTTACTCAAATTATTCGTGGCGATATGATTTTGAGAGGCTTTGATGAAGATATCCGTACTGGAATTCAGGAAGGAATGATCAATCACGGTATTCGGATAATTAGAAATACTATAGTCACATCCGTAGAAAAGACATCCCAAGGCTTAGAGTTAAAATTATCTGGAGAATATCAAAAACCAGTAATTGCCGATATATTTTTAGTAGCAACAGGTAGAATACCTAATGTCGAAGGTTTAGGTTTAGAAAATATCGGTGTTGATTTGGTAACCAATTCTATGGATGGACCAGGATACGGTACCATGAAGGCGATCGCAGTTAACGATTACAGTCAAACTACTGTGCCAAATATCTTTGCCGTAGGTGATGTTACTGAAAGACTAAATTTAACTCCCGTAGCAATTGGTGAAGGTAGAACTGTTGCCGATAACGAATATGGCAATATAAAACGTACTTTTAGCCACGAAAATGTTGCCACTGCCATATTTACCCAACCAGAAGCCGCCACCGTTGGTTTATCAGAAGCTGAAGCTAAGGAAAAATTTGGTGATGACAAAGTAAAAATTTATCGCACCCGCTTCCGCCCAATGTTCTACACCTTGCCACAACAAGAGGAAAGAACAATGATGAAATTAGTCGTGGATGCCGAAACCGATAAAGTTTTAGGCGCTCACATGGTGGGAGACTATGCAGCAGAAATCATTCAAGGTGTAGCGATCGCTGTCAAAATGGGCGCGACAAAGAAAGACTTTGACGCTACCGTTGGTATCCATCCCTCAGCAGCAGAAGAATTCGTGACGATGCGCTAATTAATTATCAGTCACCATAAGGCTCCGCGTGAGCCCATAGTTAATAATTATTAAGTTGTGCAATACATCTACCTTCATGGCTTTGCATCGAGTCCAAATTCCGCTAAAGCTAAGTATATACTCCAACGCTTTGCTGAAAATCAAATAAATCTAGAAATTCCCGATTTAAATTGTGACGATTTTTCTCATCTAACAATAGAGCGCCAAATACGACAAGTTGCTGCGAAGTTAAAACAAAATACAAGCGTGACTATTATTGGTTCTAGTTTAGGGGGTTTAACAGCAGCCCATATAGGTGAAGAATATCTTCAAATAAAACGCTTAGTTTTACTAGCACCTGCTTTTGGGTTTTTATCCCACTGGCTACCAACTTTAGGCACAAATGTAATAGAGCGTTGGCAGAAAGAAAAATACCTGATGATTTATCATCATGGCGAAAAACGAGAATTACCCTTAAGTTACGATTTCTTAAGGAATGCAAATAAATATCAGGAAAAATTTTTGCAACGCCCGATTCCTACCCTTATCTTACACGGACAAAATGATGAAGTTATTCCCATACTGGCTAGTCGGGATTATGCTCAAAAACGTTCTTGGGTAGATTTAATAGAACTTAATAGCAATCACGCTCTGGGTGATGTGATGATAGAAATTTGGCAGGCAATTGAAAATTTTTGCCACTTATCCAAGATTTAAGCAAAACCCTGGGTATTCTAACTAAGTTGGGAGCATTGAAGGGATTTGCAAAATTATTATATGCTAAAACTCTTGTGGAATGGGCAGAGAAAGTCCGTCCAAATCTAATTCACCATTTAGCAAATATTGCGGTGTATCGGAAAATACCCCGACTACTAAAAACTTCTTTGCAATTTCTAAAATATTATTACTTTAAATGATAATAAATGGTAATATCATAAAATTTATGAGAAAAATTTTAATTTTTCTTAAAGGCAGTGATCATCAAGGGTTCCCATAAGAATTTTTTTAGAAGAAAAAAATTCTTATGGGTGCCCGTCACCAAGTCTTATATAAGCAAAATATAACACCGAATTTTGGAATTTAGATAAAACACAAAATTATTGTATCCCTGCATCAAAAATCAATATGCTTCCTTTCCTCCGCACAGATTTAGTCCAATTAGCAGCTTATAAACCCCAACTTGGCATTTATGACACTTCTTCAACCTCAGCAGCCTCAACACAGCCAGATAAGCTTGATACGAATGAAAGTCCTTACGATTTACCCTTAGAGTTAAAAGAAAAGTTAGCGTGGAGTTATAAAGAATTAATCCAAACTAACCGTTATCCAGATGGTGGACATTGTTTACTCAGACAGGCAATTAGTGAATACGTTAACGAATCAGCAAATCTTTCTTCATCTGTTTTTACTAGGGATAATATCTCCCTTGGGAATGGTTCGGATGAACTAATTCGCTCAATATTAATCGCTACCTGTTTGGGAGGGAATGGTTCAGTCTTAGTAGCCCAACCAACTTTCTCAATGTACGGGATTTTGGCACAGGCTTTAGGTATTCCTGTAGTATCAGTGCCGAGAAATTCGGAAAGTTTTGAAATTGACTTGGAAGCAGCTCGCGAGGCAATAGAAACTACTCAACAACAACCTATAAGAACAGTTTTTGTAGTTCATCCAAATTCTCCTACAGGTAATTCCTTAACAGCAGCAGAGTTGACGTGGTTAAGAAATCTGCCAGAAAATATTTTAGTCGCGATCGATGAAGCTTATTTTGAATTTAGTCAAACGACTCTGGCAAGTGAATTGTCCCAACATCCGAATTGGGTAATATTACGAACATTCTCTAAAGGTTTCCGCTTGGCTGCAATGCGCGTCGGTTATTCTATTGCTCATCCTGAATTAATTGCCATTTTAGAAAAAGTCCGCTTACCTTACAATCTCCCAAGTTTTTCAATAGCCGCAGCATTAATAGCTATACAAAACCGCTCGCTTTTACTTGAGTCTGTTTCGCAAACTTTGAGCGAACGTTCTAAATTACTCAAAACCTTATCTCAATACCCACAATTACAAATTTCTCATAGTGCAGCTAATTTTATTTTCCTGAGACTTAAGCCAAGAGGTGAGGAACAAATGAGTAATCTTTTAACAAAAATTTACAAAAATCTGAAAGATTCTGGCACTTTGGTGCGAGAGACTGGTGGAGGTTTGCGAATTAGTGTAGGTTCTCCCTCAGAAAATGCCCGAACTTTAAGCCGATTTAAAACCTTTTTAGAGAATGCTGAACTATAGACGATTAGGATAGAATTTCAACACAGATGATCTACTTCATTGCCTAAACGGCGTACTATTGCTACAGTTTGTGGCAAAACTCCCACTAACATAGCGAATGCTTCATTAGGTAACTGACTTACCATCTCTGGTGTAAAATATTGTTCAAACTGGTCGAGAATTCTCTGAACTCGCTGCTGGGGAACTGGATTTTCTGTAATTTGCTTAATCAATCTAATCCACTGTCGCCTAATCAAATAAGATTTTTGGCGTTCTTCTGAGGAAGAGGTAGCGAGCAACATTGAGGAAATATTTCCAATGGGCAAAATATGAAGACAATCACGGTCATAATCGCCACCAACAGCTGCTCCGGGACCAGCGAACTCTGCATGATAGCCTTTAAAGAGTATTAACCCATTTCGCCTCCGACTGTTGACCATAAAAACCTTCCCACTATGCAGTTTTGTCAGCAGATCCGAGCCATAAGATTGCTCAAGTCCATCTGGCATCACAAGATAGTCAAGGAAACAAGTGTCAGGATAATAAGTTGATACCATAGCAATTCGATAGCGTTGGTTTGTTTCGCTATCCATCTTTATTTAAGAAAATTAAACAAAAAAGGAACTAATTTCAATGCGAGACTTGTATTTGGGTATGAAATCAATGAATACAGCTATTAGTTTTACTATTATCTAAAGCTTTATATCGGTTTAACTAAAACAGAATTTAATCAACTGGGTTGAACGATTGAGTAACCATATTTTATGTGATTTAACTGGATTTGTCTTCCACTACAGGAGTGTTTACTTAAAGTTTCGATAAAGATAGATATTTGATATACAAAGTTAGTGTAAGGCATTAGTAAGTCATTAGTGTATTTTTACTGAATTGCTCATAACAATTCATTTGAGATGCTTCAATTATCTGAAGATTTAATCAATAATAAAATGCTCTAGAGAATTCTATGAGTAAAGCTTTACTTTGATAATATATTATTAAGCATCGCTAGAAATTAGCTTACTACAAGTACATCCACAATATTTTAAAGAGAATATAAAAAAATTAAATATTTGCTAAAGTTGTTGTGCCTTATCTCTCAAAATTAGTCTTGAATACTCTGTAGATAAGACGAATACTATTTACTCTTCTCCCAACCTCAAAAATTTGTTGTACAGATAGCCTTTTACTATAGATCTGAGGGAGTCGATGTAGAACTGCCAAGAAATAACTGATTGAAAACTACTATTTTTCTATAACAATATATCTACATACATGTAAAATATATATTAGTTAAAACTATCAAATCTTTTTGATATAAAAACCCATAAACAACATATACATAGAATGCAGAATTTTAATAACATTATTTTAGTCTTTAGTCAAGCTATTCAAATACTTTTCTAAAAGTTGTTTGTATGCTTTGCGGTTAGAAATTTATGCAATAAAATAAGACAATTTAATAGTCTAAAAGGTGTTTGTAAAGTAGAATTTGTCGCGAGCGTCTGAAAAAAAATGTATTCCAATTAGATTCAACTTGATGCATCCGATACCCCAGTTTGAAATAAAGTTGGCGTGCTTGATAGTTATTTTCTAAAACGTGAAGATACAAATCTTTAAATCCCCACTCGCGAGCAACTTTTTCGCAGCTAGCTAATAACCCGCGGGCAGCACCTTGTCGTCGATACTGCGGATGTACGGCTAAATTAGATAGATAAGCAAAGCTTTTTTTTGTGTTAGTGAAAGACCAAGAATCTCCTAAACGCACGCTTAATTCTACAGTCGCAACTAAATTAGGAGTACTTCCCGGTTTTGTCTCAACTGCGACTAAGCACGCGTGATGGGGTGCTGGTGATGTAAAACGATGTCTTAAGTCTTCGTAAATGCCCAAACGCAGTAGAGGAAAAGTCCATCCCCATATACCATGACGGGAGTGAAAGCTTTCGGCAATAATTTGGGCAACTCCAGTTAAATCAGCAGCTGTGCTGAGCCTAATTTGGAATTGGGAGGTAACTGGGGTAGCAGCTACCGCAACTGGTTTGTGATGGTAAGGAAGAGAAAACCAAGGATTCAAGGCTAGTTTATTGTTGAAGTTTTTCATTGAAGAAAATATGAGTCAAATACCGTAAAACATCATCCGTCTCTATATGAAAACTCTAATTTAAAAATTTAGGAATTGGAACTTGCCATGGGATATTTTAAGGAGAAAAAAGGTAGGCAAAGTGCGAAAACACCTGAATTGAGGGAAATCAAAAAAATTCCAGATTAACTTCCTCTGATATGTCGGCATATGTGTCAGTATTTTGTATAAGGGATATCCAATAAATAAAATATTCCGCCCTTTTACAAAAATTATGAATATTTACACGGAGTACTCAAAGGTGTAAAAAATTCTTCATTTTAGAAGCGGCTTTTTGTTCGTGGAGCTGAACTTTAAGGCACGAGTTCTGTCAACTGTTCCCTAAAAATATCCAGAAATCACCTATTTTAGGTGGCTAAACGGACAATAAAATGAGTTTATAGACAATGAAGCATCCTTTTTCCTCACAAACTTTTTTTATCCTCCTGACGGGCACCCATAGAAATTTTTTTAAGGAGAAAAAAATTTCTATGGGATCCCTTGACTATTAATATTTTTACCATCAAATTGTGACGATATATAATCCCGCCATATGCCACCTTTAAAAAAGTCGGCTTTGCTTGCTTTTCCGCAACAAGTCTTTCATCAAATACTGCACTTGTAACACAATTTCTAACTTTATAGACAACTTTATTCACTTGTGGGGATAAATATTGTAATCCATGTTCAAGTTTTGTTGCCCCTATACTGCGTCAGTTTTGACAACAAACTACTTAATTATACTTATTGAAATAGTATAATAGATTACATGCTATAAACACTGATAAAATTTTTGTTAAATTTAGCTCTCAATATATTATATTTTCAAGGTTTGCTTGTTATAGCGCAATAAATAGTCAGTTGTAGTTTAATTAGGAACTGTATACGCAATTACTAGATAATTTACACTTTATTTATGTAATTCAGTTACAGTTATTTACTTACTGCTTATCTAATAACTCAAACCCTAACTACTATTGTGTTAGCTAATCAATTTGTGATGGAATTGATACAATAGCAATCGGTCCACATTACTAACTGTAGCTGCTATCTCAAGAAGGATACTCAATATAAATGTAATAAAAATAACTCTTTTGTGTTTTTTTTAGTGTAATATTGCTGATTCAATGATGACTGTCATCAATAAAAATTACTCTCAGATGTTAGTGTTGGTGCAAAGGCGGGAAAACTAAGACGACAGATGGTAAATGGATAAATCCAGGCAGCATTAACAACTATATGTGTAATCTACAAATTCTTGCTGGAGAAAGAAAAATTTGGCTAAAAAATATAGATTTTCCAAAACAGAAGCCGAGTATGAAACCAATTGAGGTTATGATTTCCGCAAAAAATGAGCAGGCAATTTATCACAGAGAGACCTGATATAACAGGAGCTAAGACACTTACAAATAATACAAAGTGCCACCGTTAGTGTCGCCCGCTAGGGTGAACCCCCATATAAATAGGTTTTGACCGGTATATTTATAAAACGGTGAGAGATTGTATTTCTTGGATCTCCCTAATTGATTTTAAAGCCTGAAGAAGGCAGAATGCGGTTCCATCTCGGGGTGCACGCTTAGCTGATGGTAATCGGCATAAGCCAAAATCAATCAACAACTGTCCTAAGATAGAGTTCTCTAACTCTATAACCGTTCAAGGAACTGCCAGCAGCAGTTGAAATGAAGAAGCTCCCTACACGAATGTTTTAACATTCTTACCCATAAAAATTGTTTATCCGACTGCCGTTACTGCTTTAGGAAGCGGTGCATGAAATCCCAAGTAAACAAAAAACCAAAAATATTGGTTGTTGATGACGAACCCGACAACCTCGATTTGCTATACCGTACCTTCTATCGCGAATATAAGGTGTTGCGAGCTACAAGTGGCCCAGCAGCATTGGAATTGCTGGCAAAAGAAGGAGATGTATCAGTAATCATCTCCGATCAGCGAATGCCAATGATGAGTGGTACAGAATTCTTGAGCCTGACAGCTACCCAGTATCCGGATATTATCCGGATTATCTTAACTGGCTATACCGATGTCGAAGACTTGGTGGAAGCTATAAACGCTGGTAAGGTTTTTAAATATGTAACTAAACCGTGGGAAGCAGAAGAACTTAAAGCAGTAGTACGCCAAGCTCTGGATACTCATAATGTTCTTAGAGCGCGTACCCACGAACTCACCCGTACGCTACGTCAAGAATCGCTGCTCAATACAGTAACGAATACGATTCGTAGCGCTTTAGATTATCGACAAATTCTGCAAGCAATTGTAGATAATGTAGGTGACATGTTGGAAGTAGACGTATGTCTTTTGCGTCCCTTTCAAAATGGGCGTTTAGTTGATGAAGGTTTTATTTATCAAAAAAATCTTAAAGAAGGAGAACCATATTTTGAGGAATTAGAGGATAAATTCGATCGACTTGCTAACTCTCCCGAGCCATCTTCTGCAATGGAATTATTAGCTCATACAGTATGGGAAACCCGGGAAGTTAGGGTAATTTATGACGCAACAACAGATGAGCGCATTCAAGGGGATACTCCAGAGCAAAACCTCCGCGCTCGAGCTTATGCTAATGCTCAAATTTCTTCTAGCTTAGTAGTTCCACTGATTTGTAGACAAGAATTGATGGCAGTTTTGGCACTCCATCAGTTCAAAGAATACCGTGATTGGGCTGAAGACGAAGTGCAGCTAGTAACGATGGTGGCGAATCAGGCTGCCTTGGCTTTATCTCAAGCTCGTGCTTACGAGCAGGTACACGCCCTTGCTCAACGTGAAGCATTAATTAATACAATTACCAGCGCCATTCGTTCTAGCTTAGATCCCCAAGAGATTTTTGCTGCTATTACTGAGCAACTCGGACAAGCTTTACAGGTAGATAGCTGCGTTTTGTCTTTGTGGACTGCCGATTCGGAATTTGTTGACTGTGTTGGCTTGTACGATAGCTCTCAAGATTTACAGACTCATAACTCAAACGGCAAAGCAAAATTGGGTGCTTATCAATTACCTCAATCTTTAGCTCCAATTAAGGAAAATCAAATACTGCAACGAATTTTGCTAACTCAGGAGCCTGTTGTAATTACGGATATGAATAATTGTCCTCCTGAGGTGAAAGGTTTTGATTTACCATTGAAAATAGTTACTCGTTCGCTGATGGTAGTTCCATTACTTGCCGACGGTCAAATTATCGGTAGTATTACTCTAAGACAAAGTAAAAAAGAACGCCTTTGGCTGAAGTCGGAAGTGCAGTTAGCTGTATCTGTAGCAGTTCAAGCAGCCCTTGCAGTTCAGCAGTCACGGCTTTATCAAAAAACTCGCCAACAAGCAGAACGTTTGCTGGAATTAGATAAACAAAAAACTGAATTTTTTCAGAATATTTCCCACGAGTTCCGCACGCCAATTACTTTAATTCAAGGCCCTTTAGAGTCAGCGGTAAGTACGGGTGAAGGTTTATCTCAAGAACAAAGTACCATTGCTTTGCGTAACTCTCGCCGCCTACTAAGATTGGTAAATCAGCTATTAGATTTACAACGTTTGGATGCTGGGAGAATGCAGCCAAGTTTCTGTAAGTGCGATTTAGTTGAATTTGTCAATCAAATTGTCGAGTCCTTTCGTCCCTACTGCGAGAAAAAAGGATTGCATCTACTTACGCAATTAGATGATTGTCCGCCGGTTTATTTAGATATGGAAAAATTTGACAAGGTGGTTTATAACCTGCTGTCGAATGCCATGAAGTTTACTAAAACAAACGGCAGGATTACTATTAGAGTACTGTATGCCGGAACTGATTGCATCTTGCAAGTGGAAGATACAGGAATTGGTATTGCCAAAGAACAAATTCCTTACTTATTTGAACGCTTCCGTCAAGCTGAAGGTTCGGAAAATCGTTCCTATGAAGGTACTGGTTTAGGTTTGGCTTTAGTTAAGGAATTAGTAGAAGTTCATGGGGGTACAGTTACTGTTGATTCAGTGTATGGAAGTGGTACCACCTTTACCATATCTCTTAAGCCCGGAAGCATTCATTTAAATGCCGAGCAAATAGTCGAAACTGAGAAAGAAGTCAATCTTAGTCGTGCTGCTGTGGAGTTAGTTGATTTAGAATTAGTAGAATCAACAGAAATTCATACTGAAAATATTTCTCTTGAGTTGTCATCGCCAAGTCTTGATTCTCCAGATTTAAAAGCTGGAAAAGGAGAATTAGTTCTGGTTGTAGACGACAATCCAGATATGCGAACTTATGTATCAAGCATTCTTCGCGCTAACGGCTATCAAATACAAACGGCTAGAAACGGTGCTGAAGGTTTTAATATAGCCAAAAAATTGTTACCTAATTTAATCGTCACCGATCTGATGATGCCTTTAGTCTCCGGATTAGAGATGATTCGGACGATACGCTCTTCTGAGACGCTTAAAGGAATACCAATTATCCTGCTTACGGCAAAAGTTGATGAAGACACTCGCATTGAAGGAACTGAACGTGGTGCCGATGCTTATTTAGCTAAGCCATTCAACGATAGAGAACTTCTGGCTGAAGTACGAAATCTTTTAGCTCTAAAAGAAAATGAACGCAAAGTTCTAGAATTAAATACTTATTTAACAGAATCTGTGCTTCAGCGATTTTTACCTCCTGCTTTAGTCCAAAAAGCCCAGAAAGGCGAATTAGTTCTTGATTTACGGCCGGAACCGCGTTTGATTACAGTTTTATTTAGCGACATTGTTGGTTTTACCCAATTATCAAATACCTTGAGGTCGCGAAAAGTCGCAGAATTACTAAATGAATACTTAGAGACGATGACTAAGACTGTATTTGATAACGGCGGTACGGTAGATAAATTTATGGGAGATGCGATTTTAGCTTTATACGGAGCGCCTGAAGAACTCACACCCAACGAACAGGTACGCCGTGCGGTAAATACTGCTAAAGCAATGCTACACCGTCTCTCTGAGTTGAACCAACGTTGGCGAGAGCAAGGTATCTTTGATAGCGACGGACGTACCGGACTTCAGTTTCGCTGCGGTATTCATCAGGGTACTGCGGTGGTGGGAATGTTTGGTAGTTCCGAACGCGCCGACTACACAGCGATCGGTCCTTCTGTAAATATTGCAGCTCGCTTACAAGGTGCTGCTGACCCTGGTAGCATTTTTGTCTCTGCTGCTGTCGCAGATTATTTGGAAGAAGAAGAAATTATCAAAGGTAAACCTTTGGAGTTAAAGGGAGTAGATGAGACGGTTCTCACCTTCGCTGTTGCTCCAGAATTAGTCGCAAATCATTCTCATTAGCTAATGGTCGTTGCTTATGATAAAAAATAATATACCTTAAGAGCCTCCGCTGTCTTACTTACTTTTTACTTCTTGTGATGTGTAAATAAGTCCCTCTATTTATGGAAGGAATTAATTAGGATGCAAGTTTTATAGATTGATATTTTGATTAAAAATCTTTATAAATGTTTATAAACTACTTGGTGTAATATATCGATGGTGTTCGATTAACTCCATAATTAAAACGTTGTCTGCTTTTAGTCATTTATATTCATATCTTGCATCATAAAAAAACTATTGAGGACTTACGAAATTATCCCAAAACTCTGGTTGGTGCGTGACAAAAAAACCTTATTATTGCCTTTAAAAACAAGCATAGTGTCACAGGGTTCCCATTAAAAATTTTTAGAAGACGAATTTTTAACCTCTAAATATGGTTTTAATTCCCCACCGCTCAAAGGTGAAAGAATTAAGTTGGGGTTTAAATCCCCATCTCAATTCCAGCCAACTTCGGCTCTTCCGCTCAAACCTTCTTCCTTCGATTGAATGGGTTCCCGTCACAGCAACCTACAAGTAGAATATACCAGTTGCGGCCATTCCTACTATTGTAAAAATAATTGCTATTTATTCGACTTTGTGTTTACCGCGAGACTGCAAATCCCCGCTCTTTTAGTCGGCATTCCATTTTAATGGACTAAAAACATCACGAAATTTAAATAGTATTATTTTTAATAGTTCAGGAATGGCCGCAATTGTCACAATATCCTGGTTGGTGCGTGACACGAAAGCCTTATTATTGCGTTAAAAACGAAGCAAAGTGTCACAGCACCCTACGAGAAAAATATGCCAGTTGCGGCCATTCCTATAGTTAATTTTATTCTACAGGCTAATTACCTGTAAGGTGCAAGATATGTGTATAAAAAGCAAGTGGAACTGTGGCATAGATATATAATTTTTGTCCGTCATATTGCAAGGACAAAAGAAATAAATAAATCACCTACTTTCCTAGAGAACGCAGCCTGGGTATACCTAATCAAACTATAAGACTTTCACGAAAGAGGAGAGTTTAAGCGCAAGGAACGAAATTGAACCCACACTTAAAAACGTGAGATTTAAATAATAAATTTATCATTTTTTGCGCTGCGCGTCTCAAAATTATTTTTATTTTTTAGTGGAATTTATACTCACAAATAAAAGTTTAAATTATATTAGTACCTGCTTCCTTCTTCTTCCTAACTTCAACATCATTTTTAAGTGCCACTATAATTGCCGGGTGAGTAAAATTAGTGGATATGGTATAAAAAACCTTTCGCTATCTTTCTGGCAACAAGCTACTGTAGATGAAATAGCAAGCCCTCCTATAGGCAGATGGTACGTCACTATAAATATATGACACAATCGGTTGCACAAAAAACTTTAATTCCAGAAAAAGCCTGGAGACGACAAACCGATTCACCAACATGGTGGATTACTTTTGCTTGTGGTTCAGTTATCTTGCATCTTCTGGCATTATGGCTTGTTGGTTTATATAAACTTAATTCATCACAACTAGGGCGATCGCAATCTGCTGTTGCGATTGAATTTATAGAAGTTTCTCCACAAAAATCATATAAAGTTCAACCAAAACCTAAACCTAAACCCAAAGCAGTTTCACCAAAACCAGCAACACCTATTGTTCCTCAGAAACCACAACCCACTGCTAACCTGGGTACGCAATTACCCCCCGTTTCCACAAATAATAACAATGCTATTGCTTTTGATAATCAGAAAATAGAACAGCAACAAAGCCAAGAATTCGCACAACAGCAACAACGAGAATTAGCAGAGCTTCAACGACAATTAGAAGCTCAACAGCGTCAGCGTGAAGCAGAATTTCAACGTCAATTAGAAGCTCAACAACGACAATTAGCTCAACAACAACGTCTTAGACTTGAAGAGCAAAGACAATTAGAAGCTCAACTGCGCCAACGAGAAGCCGAGCAACAACGTTTATTAGCAGAACAAATACGTCAGCAGGAAGCCGAGCAACAACGTCAGATTCAAGCTCAACGTCAGCAGGAAGCCGAGCAACAACGTCAGATTCAAGCTCAACGTCAGCAGGAAGCCGAGCAACAACGTCAGATTCAAGCTCAACGTCAACGAGAAGCCGAGCAACAACGTCAGATTCAAGCTCAACGTCAACGAGAAGCCGAGCAACAACGTCAGATTCAAGCTCAACGTCAACGAGAAGCAGAAGAGCGACAGAAGTTGTTAGTACAAAGACTAAGACAACAAGAACAATTACAACAAAATCAAAATTCTCCAGACGGCGAAACTATAACCGATGCGATCGAAAATAGAGTCGGACAAACACCACAACAGCGTGAGAGAAATCCACAAGCTCCCATTAAAGAAACTCTACTCAATCAAAGTGGTGGAATACTAACAGCCAGTTGGGATATAGATTCTAGTGCGCCAATTACAAGGGATATACCGGCAAAACTACCATTACCTAAAGAAGATACTTCTAAAAGCTTTGTAATTCCAGCTTCGGAAGAAAACAATTTGGCATCTGCAAACTTCCAAGTCTATTTAATGATTAATGAAGAAGGTACGGTAGAATTTGCTAGAGTTGATGAAAATATACCGGTAGAAAAAAGACAACTATATCAGAAATATGTAGACAAAAATCTTCTGAACAAAAAATTATTTGTCCCGGCAAGTGACCCAGATCCAAGAACAGGTCAGCTAAAGCCACGCAGAGGAGAATTATTTATACGCATAAAAATTCAGCGAGACTATTGATTTTTCTCTACAACTGTAATATCATGGCATCGTTAGGGAAAACGCGGGCGTAGTTTAGTGGTAAAACCTTAGCCTTCCAAGCTAATGATGCGGGTTCGATTCCCGCCGCCCGCTTAATGATTTGTATTAATTTTATACAGATTAAAGTAGCTCCCAGGCATAACCCAGGAATTATTGCATTTAATAGAGCATATGCCAAAGCTGTCCGTCACAAAGCCATACAAGATTTAACCAAATTTACCGCTAATATAGTCTTTGGTCTCTTCTTGTTGAGGATCGTTAAAAATTTTCTCAGTCTGTTCGTATTCGACTAAATAACCGTTACGACCACCTTGTTTTGTATTGACGTAAAATAGTGCTGTCATGTCCGATACTCGGGAAGCTTGCTGCATGTTGTGAGTAACGATAACAACGGTAAATTGCTCTTTGAGTTGTTTAATCAGTTCTTCTATTTTATTAGTAGAAATGGGATCAAGAGCAGAGCAAGGCTCGTCCATTAAAATAACATCAGGTTGAACTGCGATCGCTCGAGCAATACACAAACGTTGCTGTTGTCCCCCAGATATAGATAAACCGCTTTGGTTAAGTTTATCCTTTACTTCTTCCCATAAACCAGCACCTTTGAGGGACCGTTCCACCAGTTCATCCATATTACCTTTAAAGCCATTGATTCTAGCTCCAAAAGCAATATTTTCATAGATTGATTTGGGAAATGGGTTTGGTTTTTGAAATACCATCCCAATTCTACGACGAACTTCTACCGGGTCAATTGTAGGTGCATATAAATTTTCACCATTGTAATAAATTTTACCTTCTGCTCTAAATACCTCAATCAAGTCATTGAGACGGTTAAAGCATCTGAGTAAAGTACTTTTACCGCATCCTGAAGGACCGATAAAAGCTGTAACCTGGTTTTTAGGGATATCCATATAGATATCTTTTAGAGCCAAAAATTTACCGTAGTAAACATTTAGAGCCTCTGTCCGTAATACAGTTTCAGTGTCTTGTGTGGTGGAAATGTGTGTAGACATAAATTTTATGCTAATTGTTTGTGCGAAAGCTTCAAAGCTTTTGCCTTCTGACTTATGAATGCCTTTGTTGATAAAACTTTATTACCTTTGGTTAGAAAATATATTGATTTTCATGTAACCCAAATTTTACTTGACGCAATCAGATAAATCTTATTTGCTACGAATTGCCAAGCGAGTAATAATAGTAGAAATCAAAACCAGGAACACTAAAACCAGAGATGCAGCCCAAGCAATAGATATTTGGTTTTCAAAGGGAGAAGTTGCAAAGTTATAAACTAAAACAGCCAGAGAAGGAGTTGGTTGACTTAAGTCACTTAAGTTTCTGATCCAATAACTACTAAACCTAGCTGTAAAAAGTATCGGTGCGGTTTCTCCAGCAGCACGAGCAAGAGATAAGGTTATGCCAGTTGCAATTGAAGATAAAGCTGCTGGTAAAACTACTTGTAGTACAGTTTGATAATTAGTCGCTCCGATTCCAACAGCAGCTTGTCGTAAATCTTGAGGAACCAATTGCAAAGCTTCGTCAGTAGTTCTGACTATAATCGGCAACATCAAAATTGATAGAGCCACACCACCAGCATAGGCATTAGCTCCTCCAAGGGGCACAACTAAAATAGTGTAAGTTACAACCCCTGCAATGATAGAAGGAACACCGCTTAAAACGTTTGTAGCGAAGCGAATCCAACGAGCCGTTTTTCCCTTGCTGAATTCTGTCAAATAAACTGCTGCTGCTACTCCAATGGGTACACTGATTAAAGCTCCAATTCCGACCATAATCATTGTACCGATGATGGCATTACCAAAACCCCCAACTCCTACTTCCCCACCCGCTGCTGGAGGTCGTTCGATAAGTAAACTGAATCTTAAGCTACCGAAGCCTTTGATTAGTAGGTAAGAAAGTACAAGTAGCAAAGGCAACAAAGCTAAGGCTCCGCAAACAAATATCACACCATTCATTACATTATTGAATAGTGTTCGAGGAGAACCCGAAGAACGACTTAAACTACTCCGTGTAAATCCTGTTTGCCTTTGATCTGAAAAACTACTCATAATTGATTAATACATCTGGTATTTTTACAGTCGCTTGACTCGCAATACAATTAGCTCAGCCAAAATATTGACAATTAAAGTCAATATAAACAGCACAAACGCAGCGTACATTAAAGCACTGATTTGCAAACCACCCGCTTCGGCGAACTGATTTGCTAATAAAGAAGCAATTGTATTGCTGGGTGCAAATAGGGAAGGACTGATTCTGTTGGAATTACCAATCAACATTGTCACAGCCATAGTTTCTCCCATTGCCCGACCAAGTGCTAGCATTATGGCGCTTACAATACCAGAAAATGCAGCCGGAATAATGACTCTTATAAGTGTTTCCCAACGGGTACATCCTAATCCATAAGCAGCTTCGCGCAAGTTTTTAGGTACCGAAGCGAGCGCATCGCGAGAAATTGCCGTAATAATCGGCAAAGTCATAATTGCTAGGATAACCCCTGCAGGAAACAAACCCGGCCCACCAATTGCTCCTGTTTTAGGAGAGCTAAAAATTGGTATCCAACCTAGGTATTGATTCAGCCATTCACCAACATCTCCCAAGAAAGGAATTAAGACGAAAATTCCCCATACACCGTAAACAACACTGGGAATCGCTGCCAATAGTTCAACTAAGAAAACTAATACAGTTCTTACTGATACAGGCAATATATTTTCGCTTAACAACACAGCTGTGCCAATGCCAATGGGTACGGCAATTAACAAACCAATAAAAGAACTAGCTAAAGTTCCGTAAATTTGTGGTAATACCCCGTATTGACTTCTTGGTGGGTTCCAATCGCTTGTAAATAGAAAACCACCACCAAATTCCTGCAATGCTGGAATTCCTTGAATACCAACCTGAAATCCTATCCACAGTAAAACAGCAGCAATAGCGAAAGCAAAAAATAGCGTTGTCCAAATAAAGATACGGTCAAGTATTCTATCTGCTTCAGACCGATTTTTGGCATCTGCTTGTCTACTTTGGGCTGATGTATTCATAAAAAACTATACCCATGAAACAGAGAAAATGTGGGAGCTTGACTTAGTTGTTAATTTTGTAGACAAAAATTATCATCTATAGACAATTGTCAATGCTTTTTAATGCATTTTGTACTTAATTTTTGGCACAATTATAGGAAAAGCGTTTAATTTTTCTTGATAAATATGCAAAAACCAAGCAGCTATCAAGAAAAAAGTAAACGCGAATATCTTGATGTGCGGACGGCTCAGCCGTGCAAGCCTATTGAGGGATAACAGCTCCCATGCTCCCGCTGAAGTAGGAAGTAATGTCTAGCTTGTCTAGACTTTACAGAGCAGCGAACCACATTATTTCTTAACTAATCAATTGTTAATCAGATATGCTTGAAAGGTTTACAATCTAGCAGCTTATTACTTTACAGCAATTTTGTACTCGGGGCTGATTGCGTCAGCAGCAGCAGCAACTTTTTCAACTACGTTTTCAGGTAATTGAACGTAACCAAGTTCTGAAGCAACTTTTTGACCTTCAGTTAAACCATATTCAATCATCGCTTCTACAGCTTTGGCTTTTGCAGGATTGTCATACTGCTTGTAAGCCAAAATCCAGGTGTAGGTAACGATAGGATAGGATTCTTCTCCCTCTGGATCGCTAACGAAAGCACGGAGATTGTCAGGTAATTTAACCGCTCCCAAAGCTTTAGATGCAGACTCGTCGTTTGCTTCAATGAATTTACCAGCTTTATTTTGTAGCGCAGCAGTGTTTAGATTGTTCTTTTTAGCGTAACCGTACTCTACATAACCGATAGAACCAGCAGTTTGCTTGATTTGAGCAGTAACACCTTCATTACCTTTAGCACCAATTCCTGTGGGCCAAGATACGGTTTTACCTTCGCCAGGACCATTCTTCCAGTCCGAGCTAATAGCGCTCAAGTGCTTTGTTAATACACCAGTGGTACCGCTACCATCGGAACGATGTACAACTGTAATATTCTGATCGGGAAGATTAGCACCCTCGTTAACCGCAGCAATTTTGGGGTCGTTCCACTTAGTAATCTTACCTAATAAGATATCTGTGTAAACCGCACGTGGTAACTTTAAGTTTTCAACTCCGTCCAAATTGTAAGCAAATACAATTCCACCAGCAGTCATAGGTAGTAGCAACACGCCTCTTTCTACCTTGTTGATTTGCTCATCCTTCATAGCCACATCACTGGCACCAAAGTCAACTGTACCGGCGGTAAACTGTCTAACACCAGCACCACTACCAACTGACTGATAGTTTACTCGGAGATTGGGGTACTTAACGTTAAGGTCTTGGAACCAACGCTCGTAAATAAATCTTGGGAAAGATGCGCCTGCGCCATTTAAGGTTAGGCTTCCACCCAAATCTAATTCAGTGGTATCAGCAACATTGGTAGCGCCACCGTCAGTGCCTCCACCAGCATTATCGGTTCCTCCATCACCACAAGCTGCTAAAGCAAAACTAAGTGCTACTACTGAAAAAAAAAACAGTCATGCGAGACTTATTTGCTACAAATTTAGTAGAAAACATGGATGTGCAAGTTGAATAATTTTACAGATGTTGTTCATAATATAAGCCTTATCAGTAAAGATAAGGTTAACAAAATCTAGTAAAGTTCGATTTTAATGTTTATTTGTATTGATTTCGACAAAAATTTATATCTATTATTCGTACAAAATTCTTAAAGTTATTTAGTCATTAAAAAGAAATAAATAATACATTAGAACATTAGTATTAGATAATGGTGTAATAATTTATCCTATGGCGATACTAATGGGATGTATCAAGACTTAAAGGTGAGAAATATAACTTAAGTCAAATTAGTTTGTAAAGATGATTATTAGCTCTTTAATTTAATTAGATTAAATCCTGATTTTGCTTGTGAGTACAAGTATATAAAGCAGTTAATAATTGAGGATATATCCTTATGCTTGAGTAGCTGAGTTCAAGTTAAAATATTTTAATAAATGCATTTGAGAGCAAAAATAATATTAATACAGTGATAAGTAGCTTGGTGTTGAAAATAGTGAATAGTGAGTAGTGAATAGTGAGTAGTGAATAGTGAGTAGCAACAAGGCTTTCAACTAAATTTACATTATGTAATATAGTTCGGTTTATTTGTGCCGACTTACTTAAAAACTGTAGACGAATAGATTATTATTGATCTTTGAGGAGAAAAATCCTTAAAAGGTTGTTGATATTTATTCCAATCGGGTTTAGAACTCTACTGCGTCTAATTCAGTTTTTGGACAGTAAGTAGTTTGACGCATTAAACTAAGATGCGACATAAATAACAGAGCAAAGCTCTACAAGAATGTAAGTATATTTGTTCGCGAGCCAACAAATAACAAAAGATTATTATTCGCTTTAAGTATGAGTATATTGTAAATGCTAGCCGCATCCAACCAATTGTTATGGTCAATGATTGGCTTACTACTAACTATGGGTGGTAACTTCATAGAAGTTTATATCACCACTCTACCCTGGAGTTGGAGTAACCACGGAATTCATGCTTTTTCTTTAGGAGTCACCTATCAAATTGGTGGGGTGTTGTTAGTTGGTTGTTTAGGAGGAAAAAATGCTGGTGCGCTTTCGCAAATTGCCTACTTAGTTATGGGTTTAACTTTACTACCCGTATTTGCTGACGGTGGGGGTATCAGCTATGTCAAGCTTTCTCAATTTGGTTATTTACTAGGTTTTATTCCTGGAGCGTGGATTTGCGGTTTTTTGGCTTTTAAAGTCAGACCAAAATTAGAAACACTAACATTTAGTTGTATTTGTGGCTTGTTATCTGTTCATCTGTGCGGTATTAGTTATTTGGTCATCACTTATGCTTTAGGATGGCAAGGTACGGAAAATTTACCCTTGTTGCAAGCTATTCTTAAATATTCATTGTTTGCATTACCGGGACAACTTGCTGTAGTCTGTGCCGTTACTGTAGTGGCATATGTACTGCGACATTTAATGTTTTATTAGTTATTAGCGATCGGTTCTTAGCTTTACTTAATGAACGATCGCTAATGACTCGTGACTAATAACTAATACCTCATGCGTTTAAAAAATCGCTTCTTTTGGATAGCTGCTATTACAGCTTTTGTTTTGGATCAATTGACAAAATACTGGGTTGTGCAAACTTTTAGTTTGGGAGAAACACAACCACTAATAAAAGGAATATTTCACTTTACTTATGTT
Source organism: Cyanobacteria bacterium P01_D01_bin.50 (assembly GCA_039200565.1). GTDB lineage: Bacteria > Cyanobacteriota > Cyanobacteriia > Cyanobacteriales > Nostocaceae > Rivularia. The sequence goes on from JBCCSG010000059.1 coordinate 26,308, forward strand.
CAAAATACTGGGGCTGCTTTTAGTCTATTTGCAGGTAAAGTAGAGTGGTTGCGCTGGCTATCTTTATTAGTGAGCTTGGCATTGATCGCGTTAGCATTATTCAGTCCAGTTTTATCTCGTTGGGATCAATGGGGATATGGTTTAATTTTGGGTGGAGCTATGGGCAATGGTATTGATAGGTTTATCCTCAGCTACGTTATAGATTTTCTTGATTTTCGGTTAATTAATTTTCCAGTATTTAATTTGGCCGATGTATTTATTAATATTGGTATTGCTTGTTTATTAATTGCTTCTTTTAAAAAAACACCACCAAACCATCGCTCTTCAACCTAGTGTGGTCTGTCCCATTAGTTTTGACGGGTTCGTTTTCTTCCAAACGTCCCCAGACGTAGCACTGCTACGTCTCTACACCGATCGAGATTAATGGGACAGTCTCAAGGGTACCTCTCAATAAAAAAAGTTCTGGATTCTCAATACTGGTATTTAGGTATAGCTCTAAACCCAATTACCAATATTAGAGGAACCAGAACTTATTTTTTGTTTTATCTTTATTCTATGAAGGTTTTCTACTAAGTTAAAATCGGATTTTGACCGTTATTAAGGAGCTAATATCTTTGCTCCACTTCCACTTTCTTCGGTTGTTCCTTCTTCAGTATTAGAAGAATTGGAATCGGGAAGAGTTGTTTCTCCTGGCTGATTAATCTTGCTAGGAGTAGTTGATTCTGATGGAGTTAAGCTTGGTTCTGGGGTAATATTTGTCGGAGCATCATCAGAACTAGGATTTGTTTGTTCTGATGGAGTTAAGCTTGGTGCTGGGGTAATATTTGTCGGAGCATCATCCGGACTGGGATTTTCTTCGCTACCAGGCATTGGATCCATGTTGGTAGGAGCATCATCCGCACCGGGAACATCTTGGGTACCAGGCATTGGATCCATGTTGGTAGGAGCATCATCCGCACCGGGAACATCTTGGGTACCAGGCATTGGATCCATGTTGGTAGGAGCATCATCAAAACTGGGATTTTCTTCGCTACCAGGCATTGGATCCATGTTGGTAGGAGCATCATCCGCACTGGGAAGCTCTTCGTTACCAGGCATTGGATTGATGCCTTCTGGAGAAG
>JBCCSG010000060.1:0-27315 GCA_039200565.1 Cyanobacteria bacterium P01_D01_bin.50
AATACAGTTCAACATGTATACATGCTGAACTGTATGAGTGTATGGCTGAAGGCACATGCGCACAACAACTGAAGAAGAATCACTTAACCTGAATCGGCGCTAAAGCTACATTTTTGTAATAATGATTTAAGATTTGTAGATGGTTGTAGCCTTGAGAAGCTAAATACCTCGCGCCGTATTGACTCATACCTAAACCATGTCCCCAACCTAGACCATTTAGTACAAAACTATTATCTTTTCCTTTGTTAACGGTAAAGCGGGTACTATTAAGCTTAAGTGAGGTTCTTACCTGTTCTCCTTTTAGTTCTTTAACGCCTTTTTCACCAACAATCTGTAATTTCTTAACGCTGTTAAATGGCGATAATTCTACAGTTCTAATTTCCTTGATATTGCCGACTTCAGGAAACTTTTTGCTGATTTGTGTAGATGAAAAACTTTTCTGCCATTTACATCTAGGGGCAATTTTAGCAAGATTTGGGGTATTTAAGTCGAAGTCTGGAACTGCACGTAGATAAGGTAAACTATTACCCCAAACATCTTCTACGTTTTCAGTATGTCCGCCAGAACAAGCATGGTATAGTGATTCAATTATCTGATTGTTATGAGTTAATACTTGACCTGCTGTAGCGTCTACTGCGGCGTAAGTTTTAGGATGTTCTCTGGAAACGCCTAGGTAATTCTGCGATGTACTTGGGGTATCATCGAGATCGAAAAGAGGATTAGTTTGCCGTCTTTGTCGTCTATAAAGGGCGTAACTACGAGCAGCGATGGCTTGAGCTTTTAGGGATTCAGGATGCCATCGAGCATCCATTTCACCACCTACAACGCTGTAGAGATATTCTTCTAAATCAACCCAGTTAACGGCGGTTAATCCTTTCTCTGTAGGGATAACTAAGGTTCTACCACGATACCAGCGATCGCCAATATAAACATATCCTTTACCTTCAGGTTCAATCCAGAATAAAGCAGATCTCCACTTATCTAAAGCGACTCCACCCCTAGCAGGTTGAGCGTAGTAAGCTTCTCTTCCGGGTAATTTTCCTAAACGATTTCCGTTGCCATCTTTGATTATTGCAGCTGTGGAACTACCAACTTTGACTTGTTTCACATCTCGCTTAATTGCCACGCGCATAATTACCGATGCTTGTGCTGGGACAATCAAAAACATCCACAACAGTACTCCGAGCCACCAATGGCGTACTTTCATCTGAGATAATATTGAAGGATTGTTTAATCGGAATTTCATGCTACTTGTAATAATCTTGTTAGATTTATATATATTTGACGGACATTCAAGCAGTAGTTTCCCGTAAACCTGATTTTTAGTTAAGAAAATGCAGATTCATGGGACTAATAATAATTATATATTTTTTTTAGTATTCGAGATGGGGTTTATTCGCTGCGATATCATGTCTATTTTTTTACTAACCACGAACATAATTTTTAATCTATATAAGAATTAATCAAGTGTAAAAAAAATAGCAATTACCAATAAGTATTTCCATGAAAAAAATCAGCAGCCCTGGATTTCAAAGCTGCTGCTGATGAAATTGTGTGCGTGGTTTGGGGGGAAATATAGTAAAGACAAATCTTATATATGAAAGTGAATTCTAAACTGAAGCATGCTTTACATTCTCTCGAATGGAAAGGGCTGTGTGCTACTCATTTGAGAAGTAGTAGGGAAAACTTAATTTATTAGAAAAGCCGCACCCGAATAATTTTTTCATCAATACTATTACCGGTGCTAAAGGCGTTATCAAATTTCAGATGTCGTCTATTATTATATCTACCAAAACGTCTAAAATTACGTCTGCCATAACGTCTAAAACCGCGTCTACCAAAACGTCTAAAATTACGTCTGCCATAACGTCTAAAACGACGTCTGCCACGATGTCTAAAACGACGTTTAAAGTTAATATTGACTAATTCAGCTTTATCTGCAATGGCGTTTTCTGCCCTGTCAAAGTTAGCCGGTACAAGCAAGGATTTTGATGTTTTAGATGTTCTGGCTAACTCAAGGCTATCAATGGGATGATTGGCAGAGACTGGTTTTGCGCCGATTGCTAGCTGTCCAACACTACCGAATAATAGGATAGATGTAATTGTAGAAGTTGCTAATTTTTTGAGTTTCACGATAATTAGTTCCTCGTAATGTGTTTGTGTCTATGAATCCTTAATTACTAATATCGGGGATGACACTGAGGAACCACTGATTGTTAACTGAGGATTTAGTAAGAGTTATCTGAGAAAGCTGAGAAATATTCATTGCTCCTCCAATGAGAAAAGGAGGAAACTATGGAACAATACAGAGATTTTTTAAACATAAACTGTTTGCGATTTACTTGCTTCATTAGCAATAATTCCCACCAAATTTAAATTATCGAGAATTTCCGTAGCTTGAACTAATTCACTTTGCCTAATTTTACCCATGCGTTCCACCATAATGATGCCGTTGCATAAGGAAGCTAGAATCCGAGCGTCTACTGTATCTAAAATTGAAGAAGCATCAATCAAAACTAAATCGTAGTTTCGCGTAAATATATCTAACAGTTCTTTCATTCGCCGGGAACTAAGTAATTTCACTGTATCGTCTGGTATTGGTCCGGCGGTTAAAATATCTATTGCAGGATGAACTGGTTGCACGTAATCTGAAATAGGACCATTTGTCTCTTCTAATAATAGTAAGGAGAGTCCCCAATCGTTATAAAGTTCTAAACTCGAGTGTAAGCTGGGATTTCGCAGATTGGCATCAATCACTAAAACTCGTTGATGCATTCTAGCAGCGCTCACCGCCAATCCTAATGTGGATATTGATTTTCCTTCCCCAGGCAATGCTGAAGTAATCATCAAAGATTGACAGTTTAGGGGATATTTTAATATCTGAATATTTTGGTAAGCCATATCCAGGGTTTCGTGGCAAGGTAAGTAGGCTATGGCTTCTGAAAAAGAAGGGTACGGCGAATGCCATTTTCCCAATGGTAAACCTAAAAGTTTTTTTCGTTCGCGCACTGGTGGGAGTTTGGGTATTTTACCCAGCAAGCGTAGGTTAGTAAGCTTGGTTAATTCTTGGGGACTGTAGATGGTGTCGTTAAATAGTTCTAAAATTAAAGCTAAGGCTATACCTAAAATTGGACCTGTAACTACTCCTGCTAACAAAATTAATATTTTGGAGCGACCAATTTTAGTTCCCTTATCTGGTTGTTCGAGTATTTGCCAATCAAATCCCCCTTGAGCAATTTTAAGCGCCAAGGATTGACGTACTTCCATTAACTGTTCGAGGGTTTTGCGGTTGCTTGCTACCTCTGGTAACAGACGATTATATTCTGCGATTAATGCGGGATATTTATTTAACTCAAAACGCAGTTGCCTTTCAGATTCGATTAAGCTTTGTTGATTTGCACGCAAACCCAAGGCGTTTGTTTGCAATTGAATCATATCTTCGACTAATTTTACATCGATTGGAGCAAGTTGCCCTTTTGTCAATAGTTGCTGTGTTGTATTATCTATAAGTTTTGTTCTCGCTCCCAAACTGCGTTGCGTTTCTTGTCGCAATAGGGCTAATTGACTCTGACGCTGTTCTAAAAGTTTTTGTACTATGGGAGAATTATCGGTAAATCGCTGCCTTTCTTCTGCTAAAGCAAGTTCTGTTTTTTGAATCTCATCTAGCAGGGATTGGTAACGAGTTGACTGACTCAGACGAGAGGATAAGACAGCATTTCTAGGAGAAGCAGCTATTTGTTGCTCTAAATTTTTGTAACGAGCCCGTACATCTTGTAACTGAGCGGTGGTACTATCAAGGTCTTTTTTGACTGCGGCAATTGATTCTAAAAGAATTGTACTTTGTATTTGTGGGTCAACTACATTATATTTTTTGCGAAACCTTTCTAAGTTTGTCTCTGATTCAATTAACTGTTTTTTAATTTTAGGAAGCCTTTCGTTGACGAAAGCTAGCCCTTTGGATAAACGTTCTTGTTGCTGTTCTTTATTAAATTGCTGATAAATTACTTGTAAAGCTTGCAGTACTCTCTGTGTTTTTACTGGATCTTTGTCTTTAAAGGATACTTCAAACACCTCGGAAGGAATTTTATTAGTTCCTGTTCCTCTTTGTATCTGAGTAACTGTTAAAGGTGCTTTTTCACCTTTTTTACCTTTAATATCTTCTACCCTAATATCTTTGTATAGAGGACGAAGCAATTGTACTGCTCTAGCAATTAATTTTGTGCTGCGCATAAACTCTAATTGAGCCGTATAATCTACGACTTCAATATTAGAATCTGTAAAATTATTATTATTTAAATCATTTTGATTATTAGGAGTTCTTGTTCCTTGATAAATATTGGAACTAACTAATATTTGCATGGAGCTTTCACGCATCGGTTTTATTACTAAGGATAAAATAGTAGCAACCGATATTACTATACTTGCTACACCTACAATTAGCCAACCTCGGCGATATATTATGGTAGATAGCTGTCTAATATTAACAGCTTCTTGTGGGGCAGTAATTACCATTTGCCCTTTTTCTAGACTAGTGTCAAGCACCACAAAATACCTCTCAAATCGAAACACTAATTTTTGCAATTTTTTGCAAACAAACGAAAATACTTATATAGTAGGATAGCCTATTAAAAAGAATAATTGAAATGTGTTTGAAAAGAATAATTTATCATAATTACCTCTACAGAATGTTAAACTAATGAACCCTAACAAAATATAAAAGTTCAAAGCTATGTATTAAATGTTTCGTTTCGGTAAGGATATACGGGAAAGTTAGAAATAAAACTCGAAGACTTTTGAGAATCCCCTAAGTACTCCTTTAAAAGGGAGAGGATAATAAGATAGTTGGATTAAAACAATACTTTGGCTAATATCCTGTGGAGTTTTTTATATTTGGAAAAAGCTGTTCAAGTCAATAAATTGGATATATAGAGCTACAAGAGGAACTAACATTATTGACAAGCTGTTTTAAGAATTCTAAATGCCCGCGACTGTTTTTTGCGAGTTTATCTATTATAGTGAAATTAAATTTATTTTTCCCTTGCATAATATTTTGTGGATTAGACAGAAATGCAGCAACTTTAAATCGTTTATCTCCAGGAGTCCAAACTGCAAAATCCGCATCTATGCTACTTAGAAAGGCTTTTGCTTTGCCAGAGCCGCCCAAGCTGTAGAATGGTACGCCTAATGCAAGTGCGGTTAATCCTAAATGCAGTTTGTAGGAGATAACTAAGTCTAGTGTTGCCAGAAATTCAAGGGTTGACTGAGGGTCTGTATATACGTGAGACTTGATATTATTCGATTGTTGTTTGGGTAGTAACTCGTTATTTATTGATGATGATGGTAAATAAGTTTTAATAAAATGGAAAACAATATCTCTTCTGATAGATGCGATAATTCCAAGTTGAAAAGCTAACCATTTACACTGTAAAGTATTAGGAATATTAATACCGACATTAATTATATTGCTTGAATTATGTTGATATAACGCCGGAGTTTGCCAAAAATCAGATACACAGAGCAAGACATCCGGATGATAAAAAACGTCTTTACCAAACTTGTTAATTAAAGCTCGATCTGATTCTAGTCTGACAGTACAAGATTTGCAGGTGTCTCCTTGAAAAAATTCCCGTCTCCAGTGTGAAAGCTGATTAACTCTTGTAAGCCCTTCTCCACCTATAGAAATTGGATATACGGGACAATTTGCCTGGGTGCTGGCTTTGTATAGACAGCGAAAATCCTCTTCAAAAGGTTCAGAAAAGTTTTCTACAAGAAATCCACCACCACCTATAATGCAAAATGCGGCATTCGCAAGAAGTTCATTTAAAGAATTGGTAGTTTGAATTTGATAGCGTTTTGCTAATTGTTTATCCAACCGATAGACAACAGGCTTGACATCTAGACTTTTGAGATATTCGGCAAACAGAACTGCCATTATATCATCGCCGTAGTTGCCATAATTATAGGAGCCCCAAATTGCAACTTTCATTTTTTGCAGTATGTTGTAAATATGATAATCTACTATATAAATTATTCAAGCAGAAAATTGCGATCAAAACTTCACCGATATCTTGGAAATTAAAAAAGTCTGACGGTTACCCATGACAAACCTTAATAATCCTCATTTGTTAAATTATCTTGATTAAACTGATACTGTGTTTGATGATATTTCCAGAGTTTTCCTTTTTTGTTTAATAATTCTTGATAACCTCCCTGTTCAACAACACGCCCTTCTTCAAGAACAATAACTTTATCAGCTTTATGAATAGTAGAAAGTCGGTGAGCAATTGCGATCGCAGTTCTTCCAATTGCCAATTTTTCTAAAGACTGTTGTACTAAACCTTCACTAACAGAATCGAGGGCGCTAGTTGCCTCGTCTAAAATTAGAATTTCTGGATTGCGTAGTAACGCTCTAGCAATAGCAATTCTCTGTCTTTGCCCCCCAGATAAACGTACTCCTCTATCTCCAAGTTTTGTGTCAAAACCTTCTGGTAATTCGCAAATAAATTCATAGGCGTTTGCGCCAATACTAGCTTCTATAATAATTTGATCGTCTATATTTTCCAAACCGTAAGCAATATTTTCCCGCACCGAGGTATTAAATATAAAAGTATCTTGACTTACCACTGCCATCTTTTGGCGTAACGAATCAAGGCTGTATTTGCGCAAGTCAACATTATCAATTAATATGCTCCCTGTTGTAACATCATAAAAGCGTACCAATAAATCGGCTAAAGTTGTTTTACCAGAACCACTGGAACCAACCAATGCTACCATTTGACCGCGTTCAATGGTTAAATTAATATTGTGCAATACTAACTTGCCATCATCATAACCAAAATTGACCTTTACAAGTTCTATACCTTGCTTCAAACCAGGGAACTCTTTGTTCCCATCAATTAAATAAGCCTTATTATCAGTTCTTAAAAGTTCCTGAATCGTTTTCAGAGCACCTGAATGCATGGCAATCAAACCCCAGGAACTATTCATTTGAGCAATAATTGGTAGCAAGCGGAACAAAGCAAACAAAAAAGCGAGTAAAGAAACTACACGAAGACTCCCACTCGATATAAGCGTTGAAACCGCAACTAAAATCATGGCGACTAAAATTGTGGTAGCTAAAGCCTCAATTAACGGCTGTAAAAGCCCGCTAATAGTACTAGCCTTTAACCAAGCATTAGAAAACTTCTGAGCTACTTCATAAAAACCCTTACGTTCAAATTCTTGAGTCCAAAATGCTTGTACCGTGCGAATACCGCTGACAAACTCCGTAGTTTTAGCTGCTAACTCTCCACCAGCAGATGTCATCTCAAAACTTGCTTGGCGCACTCGACGAATCCCATTCGATGCTGCTGCTGCGAGTATACTGAAAAGAAGTACTGTAACTAAAGTTAATTGCCAAGAAATAACGAACATGGCGCAGGTGTAAGCTAAGATAACGCAGCTTTTAGTCACAAAATTAATCAGTTCGTTAAAAGCAAAACTAAGATGACTAACTTCAGCAGAAAAAGTATTGATTAATTCTCCCGAACGTTTTTGGGTATAGTATGAAAGACTGAGGCTTTCAAACTGCTTAAATATTCGTTTGCGGAGAGTATCTACCAAGCCAATTTCGCATAATTTAGCGCAATAACGCCCAAAATAGCTAAAAACTGCCCTAACCCAAACAGTAAATAATATTAAACCAGATATACGCCAAATACGTTCTTGGGCAACAGCTTTACTTGCCAAAAACCAAACATCTAACCATTCAATACCAGTTGCTAATGGTGGTTGATTCGGATTAGTCAATCCTTGCAGCAAAGATGCTATCAAACCAATACCTACTGCTTCGAGTGCCGCAGCCATAATTGTCAGAAATATAGCTAAAATCGCAGTGCGATAAAACGGCTTAAATGCTCGTACAATCAGATAATTATCTTGCCAAAAACTGCTAGTTTTTAAGATTCTGCGGATAAGAAAGGGTAGTTTAACTTGCATATATTAATTCTTGATGATTAACTAACCCCGATATGAAATAGCGTAGACTTGCGAGCATAAGAATGGACATCTGTTTCCATTGGAAATTATTGGTTGATAAGCTTGAACTAATTGTTGAGTGTAAAAATTTTGTCAGGTTGTAACTTATTAAATCTAGGTAAAATTAAAAAACGCCAAGCAGATTGTAACTTGGAATACATTCCTAAGATTAAAGCAATTAATTGCCAAGATTTGTGATAAGGTTTATATTTTGCAAAAAATTTCAAAGCCGAAATCATATGTATTAGTGTTAGATAGTTAAACTGAGAACGAGTACTCGAACGTTGATATAAATGCAGTGCGGATACTTCCGGTTGAAATAAAACCCTGTAACCATTTTGCCAAGCATCTACACACAGACTAACATCCTCAAAATACAAAAAAAAGCGTTCGTCAAACAAACCATGTCGTTGTATATACTTTCCCGACACCATCATGAAAGCCCCTATAGCCCAGTTAATTTCCACAATTTTTCTGGGAGGAGGCATACAAGCATAATAGTAATCGAAGGGATATAGTAAAGTCTGTAGCTTTTCACCTAATAAATACTTACAGAGCAAAAAATTAAACGTGGGAAATCTGCGAATTGAAGGTTGAACTGTTTTGTCTAGGTACAGTAATTTCGGACAAATAATTGCAATATTTGGGGATGAATTCAAGGTTGCTTCCAGACGAGGAATTATTGTCGGTTTAAATGCTACATCGGGATTAACTAGTACGTAAACTTTACTTTCTAAGGCAGCAACAGCCCTATTATTAGCAACCCCAAAACCTAAATTTCGCTCTCCTTTTTTACCTACAAAAATTTGTGGATATTTGCGAGCAAAATCATCCAAAATTTGCGGAGACTTATCCTGTGAGGCATTATCGTAGACAATAACGATACCTGTTTGTGGGTAAAATTCCTTAACTGCTTGTATGCACGATTCAATCGCACCCCTCAAAGTTTTGCCTGAGTTATAAGAAACAATTACAAAAGCGATATCAGTTTTTGCCATCATGGTAATCACACCCGAACTTGCATCAAGACGATGCAGTTAATCACAATATTTTAATAATTTGTACTTTTTTTTACTCAGTTAATCCTATAACTCCTATGCAAAAGTATTTTTTCGTAAAGGGTTCCCATGAGATTTTTCAGGAGAAAATAATTCTCATGGGTGCCCGTAAATCGCAATACGAGTTAAAATTTTAACCTATTTTGAATGTTTTTCAGATTTTGCTTTTTTACAAAGTAAAAAGTTTAGGACTAAATTAGAATGTAATTTAAGTATATATAGCATCTATCTAAAGTAGTATATTCTGTACTTAATACATTACTATACTTATAACTAAAATTTCGATATCAATATAGTCAACTATGGTCTACAAACGTTAATGCATAAATTGTGACGGTTATTTTTTGTCTACAGATTATTTTCTAATCACTAGATATATACAAAATGCTAAAGTCTAACTGGTTAACAAGAATCTATAGCATTATCTGTAAATAAATTTTGATTAAATAATCAAAATTTAATTATTAAATAGTAAGGTATCAAAATTTATACCGCGATTTGATATTGGATACTTGTCTATCAAAGAAAATCAAGCAAAAGCTAAGTATTTATGTTGAAAATAAGGGATTATTTGGTGTCAACAACCTATAAATCCTGTATTTGTTGCTAAAACAAAGAAATAATCGAAGATACTTGTATTATATAGATTTTCTTTATCTTCTTTACCAAAAACAGGGATCAAAATTTATTTTTATATAAATGTCATAAAAACAACTTTTAAAGTAAGTAATAATTCTAATGTTTCTATAAACGCATTAAAGAATTTGCAAAAATGACCGAGAATTTACTGACAACGAGTTGACTTGGTTAAGTAAATGAACTTATGATTACATTAAGATTCCATGAAGTATAGATCAATAAATAATCATAGATACTTAAATTATTAAAATTTACTTAAAATTACTGGCATATTCCCAAAAATGCGACAGCTAGATATGAGATCCTAAAGAAATGCGATATAAGTTGAAATATACGCCCTCATAATTAAATTTAGAAACAGGATTTATGTTGCACTAAAAGTGCAAAGGAGGTTTAGAAAAATATTTTGCCTTTAAAATAATGGTTATTTCAGAAGTTAGCATCTTCAAACATGGATCGGCCATATTGGAGGCATATAGCTAAATTTAAAAATCTACCAAAATTGTTTTATGAGACTGTTTTAATGTACAAATCGTTCTTTACGCTATGGTGTATTTTATATTTCTAAGGAATACAGATGTGTATTAACATTGTTTGCTTACCCTGCAATAGCAATAGGTTTTTGTATATCAGACACAGGGCATTTACGAATCAAATGTGAAAAAATTATCGAGTTTGATTTTCAATAAATGGCTTGAACCTAAAACAGATAATCCAATATAGTAATGGCGATATTATCAAAGACAGAATTTTCATAGGTACAGATTAAGTGCTTTCTACTCAACTATTAATTATTTACTTGCCAATAACCGTTACTGATTCTTAACCATGGTTCAGAAGCAAAGGTCAATTTCAGTAAGTTTAATATCATACCTTTACTCAAAAAAAGCTGCGAAAGAAAAAGCTTTTGCCGAGCGAAATTATTGGAACGATCGCGACATGAATTATTGTCACGATAGTTTTGGTTATAAAATCAAGCTCAATGGCGCAAGACTTTTAGTCAAACGAACTTGTAAACCTTCGCAGATGCATTTGCTATCTAATAGAAGCGAACAATTTTTAGCTGAGTGGTTGCAATTTTCACCTGCAACAATAGTACAAATAGATTCGCGCATTGAATTGGATAAACTTAAAATGTGGGCAAATCAATGCAGAGGATTGGGAATGATAGTATTTTTACGTCTATCTCAAAAAGGAAAATTATATAAAAATTATCATCAACTGAATAAACTCAATTCTTTGATAAAGCGATGGTTCGATTTTTTAGCAGCGTTAATTTTGTTAATTATATTGTCTCCGCTACTTATAGCTCTAGCCTTATCGATTCGCATTTATTTTAAGAAACCCATATTGCAAACACAGTGGTGTGTCGGCAAACAAGGCAAATTATTTTGCATCTACAATTTTGATGGGAATTTAACAAAAATTCATTTGGATAGTTTAATAAAACTACCACAATTATTTAATGTTCTCAAAGGCGATATGAGCTTTATCGGAAGATTCCCTTGGAGTTTAGCCGAAGTGACAAAAATCAGTCCATCAGAACAACATTGTCTGAGTTTTATGCCCGGTATTACCGCGAGTATGACAGATAAAAGATAGTTACCAATGTCAGAATATTATAACTTTTCGGCTTGGAGTTATATACATTTCTAAAAATATTATTCGGCATAACTAAACAGAGGTGAATAATGAAAGTTATTGATGCTGCCAAACGTGCAATTAAGAATGTAGGACATCATCAAGTAGGAAAATGCAATATATGTGGTAAATCGACTATTTTCGTCTGCATTGATGTTACAACAGTACGAAATAATATGTACTGCCCTTTTTGTCAAAGTTCATCGCGGAAAAGACATGTAGCAAAGTTATTAATTAACAAAGTTATTCCAAATCTGTCTAGTTTAGCTGATGTTCGATCGAATCGGAACTTAAATAATTTAAATATTTATAATGCTGATGTGAATGATGCTTTATTTAAAATATTGTACAACTCTACATCATATTTCTGTTCCAGTTATATACCAGATGTTGAGCCAGGAACAGAGATTAAGGAAAAAGTATTTTGTCAAGATTTAGAAAACTTGACTTTTGCCTCGGAAAATTTTGACGTTGCGATTACAGAAGATGTATTTGAACATATCAGAGACTATGAAAAGGCTTTTCGGGAGGTATATCGCGTTTTAAAAAAAGGTGGATATCATATTTTTACTGTTCCTTGCTTTTTCGATAAGCCAACTTTGATTCGCGTTGACACTTCGGGAGTTGAAGATATTCATCTATTGCCTCCAGAGTATCACGGTGATAAAATTCGCGGTAAAATCTTGGCATACAGAACATTTGGAATCGATATTTTTGAAATCTTAGAAAAAATTGGTTTTGAAACCACAGTAGATTTCTCTAACTATCAAGATAGACGTTATGGAATATTTGACAGCTATGCTTTTTGTTCTAAAAAAGTTTAAAGAAGAAAATGGGGAAGTAAGGGAGACAAGGAGAAATTTAAACTTATAACTATTTACTACTAACTACTAACCACTAGCTACTAATTGATCATGAATCCTTTAATCCTGAGTACTTTTGATATGAGTGGTGGAGCGGCTCGTGCAGCATTTCGTCTGCATAATGGACTAAAGGATATAAATATTAATTCACAAATGTTGGTTCAATACAAAACAAGTGACGATCGCAGTGTCATTGGACCTAAAAATAAATTAGAAAAGTGGCTTAATCAGATGAGACCCACTTTAGATAATTTACCATTAAGATTGTATCCAAAACACGATTATGGAACTTTTTCGAGCCAATGGTTTCCAGACTTCATAGATTATAAAGTAAAACATCTATCGACAGACATAATTAATATCCATTGGACTTGTGGTTATCTTCAAATTGAAAGCATTGCCAAATTGAGGAAACCATTAGTTTGGACTTTACACGATATGTGGGCATTTACAGGAGGTTGTCACTATAGTTTAGAATGCGATCGCTATATTTCTTCTTGTGGTGCTTGCACGCAACTTCACTCTGCTGATGAAAGGGATTTATCGCGTTGGGTGTGGAAACGTAAACAAAAAGTATTTGAGCAACTCGACTTAACCATCGTGACTCCCAGTCATTGGTTAGCCCAGGTTGCAGCTTCTAGTCCTCTACTTAAAAAGTATCCCATCAAAGTAATTCCTAATGGCATTGATTTACAAAAATATAAACCAATTGACAAAAATACTGCAAGAAAATGGTTAAATCTTCCCCTCGATAAGCAATTAATTTTATCCGGTGCTGCTGTAAATAGTTACAGAAAAGGTATGCACCTATTTGAAGGAGCTCTGGAAAATTTAAGTAGTTACAAAGATAGGGTAGAATTAGTGTTTTTCGGTTCTTTGCAACCTGACGGTTATAGCAGAGTTAATTTAAAATGCCATTACATGGGGAATCTTCATGATGATATATCTTTAGCACTCGTTTATGCCGCAGCAGATGTTTTCGTCGCTGCTTCAATTCAAGATAATTTACCTAATACTGTGATGGAAGCTTTAGCCTGCGGTACTCCTTGTGTCACTTTTAATATTGGGGGAATGCCGGATATGGTTGAACATCAAGCCAATGGTTACTTAGCTCAATCTAAAGATACCAAAAGTTTAGCTCAAGGTATTTCGTGGATCTTATCGAATTCATCACAAAAAATTCGCGATCGCGCTCGTCAAAAAGTAGAACAAGAATTTAATCTTGAGTTACAAGCACGACGTTATTCTCAGCTATTTGCTGAAGTAATTAATCAAAATATTAGTGCGATATAAACTATATTGCGGTTATATTACCTAACTTCAAATATCTTTTCTCTTCACGGGCATCCATAAGATTTTTTTCTTCTAAAAAAATTATTATGGGAACCCTTCACTATCTATTTCGTGGGAGGATGCAGTGAATATCAATGCCAATATTCCAAAATTACGAATAAATTATTTTTTTTATACTCTGATTTTTTATACTATATTAATATTATATTTTTTGCCTTACAATTTAGAACTTCCCCACGCTAGAATATTTTTACCTTTACTTTCAATTATTTTATTGCTGCAATTATTTGTTTATACAACTCAATTATTAATTATAGATATTTTACTTGTATGCTCAATTTTGATTGTTACCTTTATTAACTTTTCGACATATCATTTATTTCGATATAGTTTACCAATTTGTTTAACGATCGTAGGTTTTAGTGGTTGTCCGCAAATAGTTGTAAAAAGAAACTATTTAATCGGATTATGTTGGCTGGCCACTGTTACTCTAATTTATCAAATGACAATATATAGAAGGATCGAATTTGATGGCAGTTCTAGAGTATCCTTAAGTAATGGTGACCCTAACGTATCTGGTTTATTTATGCTACTATTCTTTTTCCTTTGTTGGAAAGCTAAATTTAAACCAGGTATTATTTTAGCATTAATATCTACCGTCTTTTTCTTAAGCAGGAATTATTTTCTTAGTTTATTAATTTATTTTGTGATCGTCTTATTTGAAAATCAAATGATTAAATTTTTTAATAAAATATATTTTAGTATTTTCTTTATTATATCCAATATCTTTGGATTTTTAATAGGAGAATACTTTTTAAACTTTGTAAAAATAGGTTATGGATACGATACAAGTGCAAGCCGGTTATTTTCTTTTAACGATACATCTAATTTAGCCAGATTTGAGGCCAACCGTTTTTTAGTAAAATCCTATCAGAATGATTGGAATTTAGCATTAACAGGTTATGCAAGTAAATATGATGAAGCATTTAAAAGTGTTGGTTCTTTAATTCATAATTCTTTCTTAGAAGTCATTGCCTATACAGGTATTCCTCTAGGATTTCTGTATTTCTGTGCTATTTTAAGAGTTATTGGTGGATACTATACTCCAAAAAATTATAAGTTTATTTTCCCTTATTTATTTTTCTGCTTATTCTTACATAGCGGACTTCAAGGACTTTCTCCTTTACTTTTTATAAGTATTTTAGCAATGTCAGTTGAAGATAATAAAATAAGATTTACATCTAAATATAAATGAAAATAAAACGACCTATAGTTGGTGAAAAGTGAAATTATTAAGATTGTTGCAGCCTAAAATATCGATAATAACACCGAGCTTTAACTCCGAAAAAACAATTGAAAAAACAATCTTGAGTGTTATTAATCAACAGAGAATATATCCTTTACAATATATCGTAGTTGATGGAGGTTCAACAGACAAAACTTGTGAAATAATTGAAAAATATGCGGACAAGATAGATATATTTATTTCCGAAGCAGATTCTGGTGCTTACGATGCCATGAACAAAGGAATCAAATCTGCTACCGGAGATATTATCGGTATTATCAATTCCGATGATTGGTATCTTGAAAATGCAATTAAAATAGTAGAACAAGAATTTGATAAATACCCAGATATAGATATATTGTATTCACCCATCAAAAACTATTATCAAGGTGAGTACGTTGCTACTTTCATTCCTGGCGACTTGAATAAATTACCGATTCGATTTACTTTAAATCATCCATCTTGCTTTATTAAAAAATCAGCTTACATTGCAGTAGATTTATATGATTTACAATACAAAATTGCAGCCGACTACGATATGATTCTGCGTTTATTTGTTCACGGATTTAAATTTCATTCTATCGAAACTCCCTTAGCAGCTTATTCTCTGAATGGAATGAGTTCATCACCTTTGCCTTGGAATAGAGCAAAGTTAATTAGAGAATGTTGGAAAATAAGTAGTAAACCATTTCATCGTTTTAATATTTCAAAAAAACAACGTATAAATGCTTATATGACATGGATTGTTAACGAAATATTTGCATTACCCGCGAGATACTTTTTGAAACCACCTACCGCACGTAAACTAAAAAATTTAATTAAAGGATATACTCAAAAATCTTTATCTGAATATGGTAAATGGTAGTATCTTATGTCAAGAATTTTATTTATTTCTGCTCATGCTCCTACTAACTTATATCCCCAAGCTGGACAAAAGATTGCTTTGGATAATTTAAATAAATATTATTGCGATCGCACAACTATTGACATCGTCGTTATAGCCAATAAAACAGAAATTAACACTGCTACAGATTTAGTAGATCAATACAAAAATAACCTTTTTACCTATCCTCTTAGAAAATTAGACAAAATTATTAATTGTTTAACTAATTTATCTATACCTTTAAAATTTTCTACCCGTTATCAAGCAAAGGTGGCTGAAAAATTACAAGAGTTATTAGATCAAAATACTTACGATATAATTCATTTTGAATATTCCCACGCTGCTGTCTATCTTGATTTAATTAAAAATCAAATTAACTCTAACTATACTCGTACTGTAATTAGTATACATGATATTGTTTCTCAATCTTTTTTAAGAAAATCGGAAAAAAATTTTATATTAGGTGTTGAAGTAGCTAGATTATTCAAATTAGAAAAAAAACTTTACTCTAGTGTCAATGAATTATGGGTCTTATCTAAAAAAGACGGCAATATTCTTACATCTTTATTTAGTATACCAGAAAATAAAATTATTATCAAACCCCCCAAATTGAGTGATTTTATATATAAAATTGAACGTAAGATAGATAAAATAGACAAAAAAAGCTTGCTATTTTGGGCTGCGATGAATAGACCAGAAAACGAACAAGCAGCAATTACGTTTATTGAAAATTGCTTTACAAAACTGCTAGAAATTGATTCAGAATATAAACTTTATATTGTCGGTTCTAATCCTTCCCAATATATTCAGAAAAATGCAAATAAAAATATTATAGTCACAGGATTTATAGAAAATCCCACTCCATTTTTTGAAAAAGCGGAAATAGGAATTGTACCTTTGCTTCAAGGTGCAGGTATTAAACTCAAGACATTAGAAATGCTTGAAGCTGGTTTACCAGTTATTTCTACGAGTATAGGTGCTGAAGGAATCGAAACCTCAAAAAATATATATGTAAATGATAATTTTTATGAGTGGGTAAATCTCATTACAAACTTAGTGAGAACAAATTAATTAAACCGGATTCTTACAGTTGATATTCTATGAAATATTAAATTACTTGCTCTATTGTAGTACTTATGTACTAAAATTATTTTATGGGCAGTGAGGTTGAAAAAGATATCCCAAGGCGATAACAACAAATTTGATATGAGTTAAATGGCCTTGTAGGCAAACAAGAGTAGAGTTACAGATGAAAATCTCCCTTTGATGGCAATAAATGAATATATAGACACATTTTAAGTTAGAATAGATAATTCGACTTGGTTTACCGGCAATATTTCTGCCTAAATATGGTTCGTTATACTCTTGTTCAAAGTCCAGAAATCATCCTTACCGTTCCCGGCAAAGATTCCGATAAAGCTCGTAACAAAGCAATGGATCAGCTGATGGAAAAGATGGAAGCGGGTGATTTACCTACCGAACTCGAAGAAGGATTTAGTCCTCAACAGTTAATTGAAGTGAAAGAACCGTCGATGAATACTGCTAGCGGCGAAGATACGATTATAGAAGCGGTTCAACTTTTGAGCAATCTTGCAACTCTGAAGCTAAAAGTACAAGAAACACGTACCGACGCTCTAGAAGTTCGTAAGTTAGTTGATATCCTTTTTTCAGATCAATCCGTCAGCGAGGAAGAAATTTCTAGCCTCAAAGAAGGTTTTAAAGTTCTGAAAAATTTTGCTCAAGCGAATTTACGCTATAAAGAAGCGCGAGAAAAAGCAGAAGACGCTCGTCAAGTACTAGATCTAGCTTTGAAGTCTCCAGATAATTAGCTTGGATAAACTTGAAATAAATTTGGGAGTTAGGAATTCTTATCTTAACTCCCGCCCTTCTAACTCCCGCCCTCCTAACTCATTTAACGTAGTTTAATTTTATTTACTGAAGAAGAATCCCTAGACTCTATTACATCGTATTCAGCAATTCTTTCGGCACTCAACTTGTAATACTGCTGATAATTACTTTGAGAAGTAGATTTAGATTCCCTAGATTTATTCGCCACCAAACCTAAAATGGGAGTACCGGATACTTGAATTTCTTCTAATGCTTGAGCGAATGCTGTACGTTTTAGTTTACCTAAACCAGCTACTAACATAACGCCATTAGTATTAGCCGCTAGTAAGTTAGCATCAGCAAAACCAACTATAGGTGTAGTATCATAAATTACTAAGTCGAAACTACTATGTAGTTCGCTCATTAAATCCTGCATTTTCACTGACGCGAGCAACCTCGTAGAGTCAGGTGGAATTGGACCAGCAGCCATTACGTACAAATTCTCTTCGAGAGGAGAACGTTCAATTACATTGCTCCACTCCAAATCAGAGGAAATCAGGTCTGTTAAACCCTGAATATTCATTAATCCTACACGATTATGTATAGTAGGACAGCGAAGATTTGCATCTACCAATAATACTCGTTGTCCCATAGCTGCCGCGGCCAAAGCAAGCTGTATCGCAACAGTAGTTTTACCATCTTTTGGTGTCGCCGAGCTAACCACAAGCGAACGAATCGGCGTATCCGAACCTAAAAGAAGAATATTGGTGTAGAGAGAGCGAAAAACTTCAAAAAAGGAAGCACGAGCTATTTGGTGAACTCTACTAGCTTGTCTGTCGTGCTTGGTACTAACAGCAAGTTCTTTACTGAAAGGAACTACCCCTAATAATGGTAATCTGGTAGTCTCTTTCAAATCTTTAGAAGTATAGAAAACATTGCTCAACTTGTCTACAAGCAAAGCAGCACCTATACCCAATACCAATCCTAAAGCACCACCCAAAACCAAGTTACTTCTAGCACTTGGTAAAGTAGCTTTAGGTTGTTCGACTTTAGTAAGTTGAGGATCTAGTAATTTCCAAGGTTGCAGTTTCTGAGACTTTTCGATTTCCAAAGCTTGTTGCTTGGTTAAAAACTGGTTTAGCCCATCACTAGCAATTTGTAATTCCCGCTGAATATTTTCGTAATCGCGGGTGACTGTAGCTAAATTTCTCAGAGATCCGTTTAGCTGGTCTAATTTATTACCCAACGATATATCAAGGGCTCGTAGTGACTGGATGTTACTTTGAAATTCTTTTTGAACCCGCTGCTCCTCTGCATTCAGCATTGGAATCAAATTGGCTTTCCTTTGCTGTAAAGTCTGCATCACTGGATTGCTATCTGTGAATGTTGCAGACTGGGTTTTAATCTCAATATCAACTTGCTGGATTTGGTCTAGAACTTTCTGGTAACGAGAATTTTCACTCAGAATTGAATTACCAGCCCTATCCCCTGGCTGTTGCGCTAATTCTTTTTGTAATTCTTGATACTGAGCTAGCATTTGTTCGTACTGTACCCGATTCTGCAATCGCTGTTGTGTTAACGCCCCAATTTGGCCGGATACTTGTTGAGCTTTTTGTGCGGGTTCAATCAAGTTATTCACCCGTCGTAGCGTTCGCAATTTATTTTGCAATTGTTCAACCCGCTGTCTTAGCCCGCCATTGGTGATTCGTTCTTGAACAAAGGCAATCGCCTGATTAATGTCTTCCTGACGTTCCCTCAAACTATACTCTAAATAAGCTTGAGAAATTTCCTTTAAGGCATCACTAACTACCTGCTTATCTGGAGATACATATCCTACTGTTAGAATATCTTTCTCTCCAGAGGAAATCTTTAAACCCGCAACAAATGTTTCGTATTCTAGATTTGAATACTTATTGGGATACTTTGTCTGAAGGTTTTCTACGACTGAATTTAATATTCGCGGGCTTGTTAAAACTTTGATAGTTGTTGAAACTTCTTTGTCTGACTCCCGAGGTGCGGCTGGGCTAGAACTCAAAGTTTGAGGAACATCAGCTATAGCTTTATTTTCCGCACTCACGGGCTTGGTTAAAATCTCAAACTCACCTTGATATATCGGAGGTTCAGATTCTGCTTGCAACGCCGCAGCTGTTGCTACTACCCCCGTAATACCAATAATTAATAATGCACGGCGTCGTAGAGCCGCTCCCACTTGTGCTAAATTTAATCCACCTTCTTCAACATCATTATTCAAGGAGGTACCTGCTTGAGACAAAAGGTAAGGATTTTTCTCTGACTTCAGCATAGCCATAGTAAATTTGGATTACTTATATTGCTTAGGTATTTTTTCGCTTCCATTCCTGAAAGGCATTATTGGTTTGATTTATCTAAATGCCTTTACGTACCGCGATGCACTTTATATTTATTTCTGAAGAATTTAACAAAACCTATACTCCAGACTATCTCGTGCTGTTTTTAAGGGTTTATTAAAACCTGTCCGGCAAATACACCACCTTATTTGAAGTATTGAAGATATCAGTTTGTGGCTGACAATGCACTATATGTACAGTAGCATTACTTAGTCGATGGTTGTTGATTCATTTACATCTTTAATAAATTATAGTTAAATTTTGACTAATAATTTTATTAATCCTACAAACTCTTTTTTCAATATGGATAGCTAAAATCAACAGTTTAGTCCTCCCGAGCGCAAGTCAAATAATTATTCTTTCTACTTAATGAGCCTGTATTATTACTCAAGTTATTTTGATTTTCAGAAAATAAAGCCTCTCGTCAAAAAAATAACTTATTTTTACTTGTTTTTGGCCATCAAATGACTAAATTTAATCCTTGTCTCGGATTCACAATTGATAAATGCAAATTATACAAGCAAACGCTAGCCATAATTATTCCAATACTTGGTAATTATTATTGCTCCTAAACTTATATGTAACAATATAAAACTTTACATATATTGCAAAGATTGTTTAAAGAATATATGTATAAATTCTAGTTAACTTAAAGCTTGTATGTGCTATAAAATAAAAACATCCCTGTGACGGGAAAATAAACCTGGATTTATCCGTGGAGAAAAACAAATAATTCTGTCATTCTTTCAAGCCCCTCGATTCATTGATGGGGTAATAATTCTAAATTCTTCATTCCAAATTCTAAATTCACCCTGACTTTATCTCAGTTCCCCCAAATTAGCAGCAACTGAAAGTCCGGAGCACAAAGTAATTGCATTTTTCCTTCATACTTTCATACAAATCGAGACGGAAGCTACGGAATTGCGGGATTAAAAAGCAACGAAACCACCACAATATGAATAAAAGCTTCTTAAATTAAATAAGAAATATATATTTGATAAACTGGGGTGCTAGGATTCGAACCTAGGAATGGCGGGACCAAAACCCGCTGCCTTACCGCTTGGCTACACCCCATTAAGTTTACTCTTGTAAATATAGCAATAGGATAAGTCAGTGTCAAGGGTTCCCTTAAAAGTTTTTTCTTCAAAAAAATTTTCATGGTAATCCGTCGGGTGTCCGTCAAGTAGTTTTATATTGATTTTTTTTAAGTACCGTATAATAATTACTCCTTCTATTTTTCCCTGAGTCTCCAAGTGAGGATTTTAGCCGTTACATCCTATAGTTTTCATGAAGCGCTTTGAGATATTGACTGCCAAGAGGGATAATAAGTGATATCTTATACAATTACAGAGTAATACTTTTTCCTTGAACTGCTAAATTTTTACTTGAGTGGCATCCGACGGGTTCCCTTAAAAATTTTTCTCTAAAAACTTTTAAGGGAACCCTTGACATGAAGTAATATTTTACTCAATATCTAAAGCATTTGGCTGCTTCGCCTTTACCTAAATGTTGCTCTGGGTCTCTGAAAAATTATCTATCGATCGCAAAATGCTGCGAAAATAGAAACTAATCGCTTTATTTCTTCAAGACTAATTAATCTTGCTATCATACTGGGGTTGCTTTTACGAATTTCCTTGGAAAGAAAATTGACAGGCACCCATGAGAAATTTTTCTCCTAAAAAAAATTCATGGGAACTTTTGACAACCATCTTATTTGCAAGGAAGTACAAATTTACTTTTTCCATCATCTTATGTCTTTTTCCAGGTCAAGCGTCAACCCAAGCGTATTTTTTTTGTCTCTTAGGGACTTTATATTAAGCAGGCTAAGACAGCATAAACACAAAATACATGATTTTACTGAGTGTGTTCATGGAAGTGACTATGTATTTGAAGTTGCACCCGAAGACGTGACAAAAGCTTATATGACAGCACGAAGTACAGGCGTTAAACTTGGTGACTATATAGTTTTACAAATAGGGAGTGAATCTAAGCAGTACCAAGTAGAGCAAATTGATTACTACTCCAACCCATCCGATATGTGGATGGCTTTAATTAAAAAAGTAAGAGATGATTAACTTACCCGATCTTTAAACCATATAAAAGAATAATTAATGGTGGAACAATAAGTGCCATCAGCAAACTCAATGGCGCACCAACTCGCGCAAAATCGATAAATTTGTAACCGCCGGGGCTATAAACCATAGTGTTAGTTTGATAACCAATGGGAGTCATAAAGCTGCTAGAAGCGGCAAAAGTGACTACTAATATAAAAGCCATGGGGTTAAAACTAAGACTTTTTGCTACTTCCACAGCAACAGGTAAAAGTAAAACTACAGAAGCATTATTAGAAAGAATTTCTGTTATTAAAACAGTTACAAGATAAAAAAAAGTGAGTAACCAATAACCTGAAAGATTTCCTCCGATTGCGACTAAATTCTGCGCCAACCATTGAGTTGTTCCAGACTTATCCATGGCAATTCCCAAAGGAATCAATCCAGC
The DNA here is from genome assembly GCA_039200565.1 of Cyanobacteria bacterium P01_D01_bin.50. Classification (GTDB taxonomy): domain Bacteria; phylum Cyanobacteriota; class Cyanobacteriia; order Cyanobacteriales; family Nostocaceae; genus Rivularia. Next base: position 22,371 of record JBCCSG010000060.1, read on the forward strand.
TAATAGAAAAATAATATCCCAACGCACGGCTTGATAGACTTCACCAGGTTTGAGACAACCACTTAATACCATCAACAGTACCCCAAGTAAAGCACTTACTAAAATTGGCAGTATACCAAAAGCAGCGGCTAAAACTACTCCCAAGCCAATCCCTACAGCGATTCCTGCTTTCTCTCGTCGCAAAGTTTCTAAATCGCGATCGCCAATAAATAACAAATCTCTGCTAGTTTGCAGTCCTAAAAAACTTTGATTTGGTCCTTGTAATAGTAGCACGTCACCAAAACGTAATTTGACTTTACCAAGTCTTTCTCTGACTAATTCTTCTCCTCGGCGAATTGCTAAAACTGTAGCATTATAGCGTTGTCTAAACCGGATATCTTTGAGGGTGGAGCCAATTAAATTGGAATTAGACAGAATTAAAACTTCTGCAATGCTTTCTTCTCCGGAACTCAGATTTTTTTCCCAGGATTTATCGCCAAACTGAACATCGGGTAAAAACTCTATTCCTCTTTCATCTTTAACCTTAAGCAAACATTCTTTGCCACCCCTAACCATTAAAATATCCCCTCCTTGTAAGAGTTTATCTGCAAAAGGTTGGGGAAAGTGGTTGTCATTTCGGATTATTTCTAATACATCCAAATCAAATTTCCGCTGGAGTTTGCTTTGGCGTAAAGTTTGTCCGACTAAATTGGAACTTGGTGCAACTACAATTTCGCTAACATAATCTTTAAGGTCATAATCTTGAGTGACTGTATTATTACTTCTAATTTTACGATTAGGTAACAGTCGAGGTGCAATAAAGGTTAAATAGGCTAAACCAACAGTAAAAATAATTAATCCTAATTCGGTGAATTGAAACAAGCTAAAAGCACCATAGCCCAATTTTTCAGACAAACCACTTGCCAATACATTAGTGGAAGTACCAATTGTCGTTAACATTCCCCCCAGAATTGTGACGAAGGATAAGGGCATCAGTAACTTAGATGGGGACATACCTTGTTTTTTACACCAATCTTCCACAACTGGTAAAAAAACAGCAACTACCGCAGTATTGTTAATTAAACCACTTATTGGTCCTGTAATTATTCCAATTGCTAGAATTTGCTTGGTTAAATGCTTACCTCCCCATTTCAATAGTAAATCGTTTACTACCGCAATTGCTCCGGTGCGAGAAATTCCCGCACTAAGGATGAACATTGCCATCACAGTAATAGTTGCCGAATTACCAAAACCAGAAATACCCTCTTCTGGAGTCACTAACCCGAGAGCCATCAACAATACCATTACCCCGATGGCTGTAATATCAACCGGAAACCATTCACCAATAAAACTAATTAGAGTCAGGAAGACTATGATGAGAGTTAGAAAAATACTCATATTTAATTGACTTAGACAGGGGAAGCCAGGGATTTTTGGACAACGCGTGTGGAAAACTGCTTTTTTCTGGCCAGGGGTTACAACAGGGGGGCGATTAGTCCACTTTGATTGCAGTCATTTTCAAGGGTGAAAATCAAATATTAGACAATAATCAATACTTTTATCAGGTTTTTCCTGGCGGAGCTATAGATTATGAAGCATTCCTCACAGCTTTTAATTAAAACACGATGATGATTTAAGCCTAAATAAATTCCCACTTTTCACCCATTTAACTGCCCTTGATGGGAAAGTTTATTCAGTTACTCAGTAGACATAAATACCATACATCATTTATCTGTAGCAACACTATCGATAATAAGATAAATAATCAACTGTTTCATCTAACTGCTATTTATATAGAGGAAACTTGATTACCTATAAAAACATAAATTTTCACTTTGTAAAACAGCATACAAAATTCAAGTAATAAATTAAACAATGGTCATAAATAATTTATTCCTATATTGAAGATTCCTTAAAGAAATCAAACAGAACCAGACGTTTTTATTTATAACTTGTTTCCTCCTTGAGATAAACATTCATGAAAGAGATATAGAGCAGGGGATAACTCACGCAAAAATATATTTACTCTTAAACTTTTGCTTATCAACCTTGCTTGTATAGTTGATTTTTCCAAAAAATAGTTTCTACTTCATCAAAACTATACAAAGCATTCGGTATTAATTGGTAGTCGGAAAAGCAATTTAATGCTATACTCTTTGCAAATTTGTTTGCTACTTATCTGTTAAGTGAATCTACCGGATATGCCTTGTAAATACAAGAAATAGAAGATTGTAATCAATAAAACATAAAGAGAAAATACCGTAAATTAGATTTTTACTCTTGTTTTATAATGCTTATAGGTTAACTAACGGATAAGTTTAATAAATTGAACATCTAAATTTTGGTTTGATAGTTATGCAGCTTTAAGAATATCTGTTTCTTAAACAACTTGTAACTTTTCACGATTCTCGATAAGCTTTGGCTGTAATTAATTTGAGCGTAAGCGTTCAGAAGTTTGTTATCTAAATACACCCTACATAGGAGAAAATTAATCATGAATCAACGTGGCGTTACTGTATGGTTCACTGGTTTAAGTGGTGCTGGAAAAACCACTATTACTAAAGCAGTTGCTGAAAAACTTCGTTCCCAAGGTTGTAAATTAGAAATTCTTGATGGTGACGTAGTACGTGAAAATCTAACTAAAGGATTAGGTTTCAGTAAAGCTGATAGAGATGAAAATGTTCGTCGAATTGGTTTTGTTTCCCATCTCTTGACTCGTAATGGTGTAATTGTATTAGTATCTGCAATTTCTCCTTATAGGGAAATTCGGGAAGAACTTAAGCAGAAAATAGGAGATTTTGTAGAGGTTTATGTCAATGCTCCTTTAACAGTTTGTGAAGAGCGAGATGTTAAGGGACTTTACAAGCGAGCCCGTGCGGGAGAAATTAAGAACTTTACTGGAATTAGCGATCCTTACGAACCACCCCTTAACCCTACTATTGAATGTCGCACCGATCTTGAAGAGTTAGAAGAGAGTGTGGCAAAAATCTTCAATAAACTAGAAGAGTTGGGTTATCTCGATACAGCGGTAGAAATGCAAGCCGTTTAAACAACTTCTATTGAAGAAAGTTAAGTATAGGGGTTTGTGGCAAACCGCAAACACTCGAATTTAAGTTATCTTTTACACTTCGAGAACCCCGGATTTTTGTTGAAATATCATCGTCTATAGAATATGCAAAACCTAACTTTAGAGAATCATCAACAGGGCACAATTTCTGAAAATGCCGAGTTAGTCAACCGTATTGCCACATCCAAACAGCAAGCTGAATTTTTAGAAAAAGCTAATTCTTTGCCTCGAATCCAACTCGATAAACGGGCAACTTCAGATTTAGAAATGATAGCCATTGGTGGCTTTAGTCCACTCCAGGGCTTTTTAGAACAAGCTGATTACGATTGTGTAGTTGAAAATATGCGTTTGGCTAACGGTCAGCCGTGGTCTATTCCTGTTACTCTCTGTGTTAATGAGGAAGTGGCAGCATCTTTAAAAGAAGGTAGTTTAATTCGTTTGGACGATCCCACCGGGCGCTTTATTGGTGTTTTAGAACTAACTGAGAAATATCGCTACGATAAAACTCGCGAAGCTGTTAAAGTTTACCGTACTGACGAAGATAAGCATCCTGGTGTAAAAGTTGTATACGAACAGGGAGAAGTTAATTTAGCAGGTCCAGTTTGGTTGCTACAAAGGGACGATCATCCTTTGTTTCCAAGTTACCAAATTGACCCAGCAGTTTCCCGCACTATGTTTAAAGAAAGAGGTTGGAAAACCGTAGTTGGTTTCCAAACTCGTAACCCAATTCATCGCGCCCACGAATACATCATTAAGTGCGCTTTAGAAACCGTTGATGGTTTGTTCCTTCATCCTTTAGTTGGTGCAACCAAAAGCGACGACATTCCCGCAGAAGTGCGGATGCGTTGCTATGAAATTATGATAGAACACTACTTCCCCAATGACCGGGTAATTTTAGCTATTAACCCCGCAGCAATGCGTTATGCAGGTCCTAGAGAAGCTATTTTCCATGCTTTAGTACGTAGGAACTATGGCTGTACTCACTTTATCGTTGGACGCGACCATGCTGGTGTGGGAGACTACTACGGTACCTATGATGCTCAACATATTTTTGATGAGTTTCAACCTGGGGAATTGGGTATTACACCGATGAAGTTTGAACACGCTTTTTACTGTACTCGCACTGAGTCAATGGCAACAGCAAAGACTAGTCCAAGTACCAAAGAAGAGCGAATTCATTTATCCGGAACCAAAGTACGTCAAATGTTGCGTAATGGTGAATTACCACCACCTCAGTTTTCTCGACCTCAAGTAGCTGCAGAATTGATTAAAGCTATGCAGGATAAAGGTTGATAAGCAAAGTATAAAGTATAGTTAGTTTTTTCCCATCCCCTAAAGAGATAATCTTAAGGGATGGGATAAACATAAATAAGTTGTGTTTGCCCTGCAATAAAATCTCTGCTTAAAAACTAGTCCAAAAAAATACAATAGAGGCATAGTTCGTAGAGACATTACACCGCTCCTAAAAAATTGAACAAATCTAAACCTTGTTCAACAAAGCTACACTTACTCAAAACGCAGGTCGAGCAGTATTACCTACTTGCGGGGAGGAATCTCGCCTCCCGTCTGGAAGTGCCTTTTCCGGCTTCCCATATGACCTGGTAAAATCCTCATCATACAGGTTGACCTCATCCGGGCTGTTAGCCACGCCTTATAACTACGTCTTTGAGAGACGAGATAGTATGAAGCAATCCCCTAGAAACTCCAACCGTGCCGATGTCTATCCTCTGGCAGAAACCGGGCGTATCTGGCTAGGAAAAAGTCAAACTATACCCTCATAATACCCTTGATATTGTGCAACAAAATATAAGATAGTTTAACTTTTGTGTAGCTGTTGTTAAGCCCCCATTCCAATTCCAGGAAACTTATCTCAGAAATTTTTGGGTTGGTGAAGTACTG
>JBCCSG010000061.1:0-27126 GCA_039200565.1 Cyanobacteria bacterium P01_D01_bin.50
CGATGACTTCCCAACCTTCAAAACAGCCAAAGCATTAGTTTGAGCTAAATTAATCAAATTACCAGAACTTTTACTACCACCAGCAGCGCTAAATTGATAAACACCGTCAACCAACGTCAATCTTCCCCAAATGTAAGTTTCCCGCTTACCATTGGAACTTAAATTATCGCGAGTTGTGGCTCTAACAAAAGTGGGTTGCCAACCTTCCGCAATTGAGGAAAGTTTCTTAATTACTGGTTGTACGAAACGCCAATAAGTTGCCAAAGCTGAAACCGGATTCCCCGGTAAACCGAAATATATTGGAGAATTCGCCATGGGGAAAGTCGCCACGGTAAGAGGCTTCCCTGGTTTCATAGCTACGGCATGCACTTTGATTTCTCCTCCGAGAGATTCGAGAATTTTTTCGACGTAATCGTAATCTCCTACCGAAACTCCACCGGAAGAAAGCACTATATCGGCGTTATTAATCGCTTCGGAGATGGCTTCAAAGAGTGCTTCAGGCTCATCTTTGATAATTCCTAACATCAAAGCTTCCCCACCACATTGTTTTACCAAAGCAGCTAAAGCATACTGATTGGAATCAACAATTTGTCCCGGTTGCAATGGTTTGTCGGGGGTTACTAATTCGTTACCCGTTGATAAAATAGCTACACGAGGACGACGATAAACTTTTAAGGTAGTACATTGTGCGGCAGCTAAAACAGCTATTTCTGGTGCATTTAGTTGAATTCCCGCTGGTAATAATTCGGTTCCTGATTGGTAGTAAGCAGCACGTTGCCTGACAAATTCTTGGGGTTTTGGTGCAGCAAGGATAAATACGCGCGAGCCATCGCGGCGGGTATTTTCCTGCATGACTACAGTATCAGCACCTTTGGGCATTATTGCACCGGTAAAAATCCTCGCTGCTTGTCCCGGTTGGATGTTAGATTGAGGTTCATAGCCTGCGGGAATATCCTCAACAAGTTTTAAAACCGCTGGCTTTTCCTCACTTGCGATCTTAACATCTTGATAAATTACGGCATAACCATCCATAGCGGAGTTATCCCAGTGAGGAAAATCGAGTTTACTGATTATGGGAGAAGCTAGAATACGCCCGTTAGCTGTGGATAAATCAACGGTTTCTATATCTTGTTGATTATCTTTGGGTTTTACTAAATTAAAGATAATCTCTTCTGCTTCCTTGACTGAGTGCATTGGGATTAAGTCCTATTTTTGATCGATTAAGGATTTTTGACTTTTGATTATCTAATGCAAGACTTTTAGCTGTCTTCGATGAATTTTCACTATCTACCCTCTGCAACAACATTTTTCCCAATGTGGCTGCTATACTTAAGCGTGATTCCCAGAGCCATTGATAGTAGTATAGCTATTAGTGATACTCGAATCATTGACTAGAATTAGCATCACCGAATCCCTGGTACTCAACCAAATCAAAATGCTGGGTAAGGATAGAGAGGGGGAGAGGGGGAAGAGGAGTTAGAAAAAACTTGTTCTTCTCGTTATCGATCCCGCTTTCGTTAACGCAGGAGAATTACTATAACTCAATCTGAAAAGTCCCAATTAGGCTATTCTCTGGACATCAAAGCCGGGAGAATAGTTGAAATGGTACGACGACCTGTGAGAGAATGAATATTTGTGTTATTATCTGCTGGCTTAGATTGTTTGTCTAATTATGGCTAAAAATAAAGGTGTCCGTATAATAGTGACACTAGAATGTACTGAGTGTCGCACTAACGCTAACAAGCGTTCTCCTGGAGTTTCTCGTTATACGAGTACTAAAAATCGTCGCAATACAACTAGTCGTTTAGAACTCAAAAAGTTCTGTACCCATTGCAACACCCATACCGTTCACAAGGAAATTAAGTAGAAATGGCTTATTATCGTCGTCGTCTCTCTCCGATTAAACCAGGAGAACCCATAGACTATAAAGATGTAGATTTGTTGCGTAAATTTATTACCGAACGAGGTAAGATTTTACCACGTCGGATTACTGGATTAACTGCTCAGCAACAGCGAGCTTTAACCGCATCAATCAAACGCGCCAGAATATTGGCTTTATTGCCTTTTGTCAATGCTGAAGGCTAAATTGAGTTTTTGGAATATCCATATATGAGCATCGTCGCAAGACATATATGGCTTTACTTATATGGATTCCAAAATCTACAATCAATTTTTATATTGAAGATGATTTGATTTTGGGATTTTATATTCTTATACTTAATCATCCAAAATCTAAAAAAAAGAAAATTTGAATAAAGTATAAGGCTTGTGGAAAAGGGGACGCTGGTAGAATTTAGAAATCAAGGTGATCGCCGTTTGGGTGTTATAGAGCGTCCAGACGGAAAAAGCCGTTGGATTGTGTTGAGCGAACAAGGACAATCCAACAGTCTCGCGCCGAGACAATTTACCTACAAAGTTGTCGGAGAAACCTACAAGCCATCAGATATACCAGATTTTCTGCAACAGGTAGAGTCATATTTAGATCCTTCAAGTTTAGAAGTGGCTTGGGAATTACTGGTAGAGGATGGTGAGTCTGTGACTCCCAAAGAAATGGCAAACTTGTTATTTTCCTCAAGCCTACCACCTCAAGTTTATGCTGCTTATTGTTTGTTATCGGACGACAAAATTTATTTTAAGCAAAAAGGCGACAGCTACGAGCCACGAAGCGCGACTGCTGTTGCAGAGCGCAAACATCAGTTAGAAGTAGAAGCCCTTAAAGCTAAGGGACAGCAAGAATTTTTAGCAAGAGTTAATCTTGCGCTCAATAATGAAGCTGTAGAATGGCAAAAACACGATCGCCACAGACTCGAAGCACTAGAAAAATATGCGGCATTACTAGCCGATGTAACACGAGGTGGAGTAAATTACGATTCTTTAGTCCGTGCTTATCCTCCACCCGCACAAGTTTTAGAAACGATGACGATGCTCGAACGCCCTGCAACTCCCCAAGGAGCGTTTCAGTTACTCGTTGATTTGGGCTGGTGGAGTTCAAATGAAAACCTGTTTCTACGCCGTTCTTCAATTCCGGTTCAATTTCCTACTAAGGTAATAGATGTGGCCCATGAACGCTTGAGTGCTCCTCCCCCAGATCCAGATAAAAACCGTTTAGATTTAACTAATCTGAAGGTTTATACAGTTGATGATGAAACAACTACCGAAATTGATGATGGTTTAAGTTGGGAAATGCTTCCTGACAATCGGGAAAGAGTATGGGTACATATTGCAGATCCGACTCGTTGGGTTTTACCTGAAGATGAATTAGATTTAGATGCTAGAAAACGCGGTAGTACGGTTTATTTGCCAACGGGAATGGTTCCCATGTTCCCAGAAATATTGGCAACTGGTCCGATGAGTTTGGTACAAGGAGAAATATGCTGTGCCTTGAGTTTTGGAATTATTCTAAATGAAACTGGTGCGGTAGAAGATTACAGCATTCACGCAAGTTTAATCAAACCCACTTATCGTCTTACTTACGAAGATGTAGACGAGATTCTCGAATCTGGGGTACGAGAAGAACCAGAAATTGCAGCCTTAGGCAAATGGGCTAAAATACGTAAATCTTGGCGCTATAAGCAAGGAGCCATCAGCATAAGTATGCCCGAGGCTACCATCAAGGTTAAAGATGATGAAGTTAAGATCGAGTTATTGGATGATTCTCATTCTCGACAACTAGTAGCTGAAATGATGATTCTTGCTGGTGAAGTTGCCGCTCATTATGGTAAAACTCATAACATTCCTTTACCTTTTCGCGGTCAGCCGCAACCAGAATTACCACCAGAAGAAGAACTGTTACTCTTACCAGCCGGTTTTGTCCGTGCTTGTGCGATGCGCCGCTGCATGCCAAAGAGCGAAATGAGCATTAATCCTTTACGTCATGCAGGTTTAGGTTTAGAAAATTATACGCAAGCTACTTCTCCGATTCGTCGTTATAGTGATTTACTTACTCACTTTCAAATCAAAGCTCATCTTAGAGGTGAAATTCCACCCTTTTCCGCAGAACAACTGAAAGAAGTAGTAATGAATGTTACTAGTACAACCCAGGAAGTGGTAATGGTGGAACGGCAAACTAACAGATATTGGGCATTAGAATATCTACGCCGTCATTTAGATAAAGCTTGGGATACTACAGTTTTAATGTGGTTGAGGGAAGATAGTAATTTAGCACTAATTTTGTTAGAAGATTTAGGCTTGCAGTTACCTATGTTCTTTAAACGCGCCGTGAATTTAGGCGAGGAAATTTTAGTCAAAGTTATTCACGCAGACCCCCAAAAAGATATAATTCAGTTTCAAGAGATTATTTATCAAGAAGTTTGATTTATTGGGCATTGGGCATTGAAAATTGTTTTAATATGTAGGGTGTGTGACGGCTACGATAAATTATCGGTAATAACGAAAAAATAAATACTGCCGTCACGCACCATCAGCAATAATTGAATAACTAATAACTATTAATTGATAATTGTTTTAACATCGGTAAATTCTCACTGACTTTCTCTGCCAATAACACAAGAATTTTAGAAAATTTTTCGGTACCTAATTTACTTGCAAAATGCTGTAAATTACGGATTTTGTTTATTGATAATTGTCTTATGAACAAAATTATTATCTTCGATACCACAATGCGGGATGGAGAATTAATGCCTGGTGTGAAATTTAATTTACACGAAAAAATTTCTCTTGCCAAATTGTTAGAAGAAATAGGAGTAGATGTAATTGAAGTTGGTTATCCGGGAAATTGTGATTCAGATTTTGATGAAGTATTGCAGATATCTCAAATAATTAATCATTCTACTATTTGTAGCTTAGCAGGTGCCAATGAAGAAGAAATAATTAGTGTTGCTCAAGCGATTAAGCCAGCGAAAAGAGGTAGAATTCATACTTATAATAATGTCAATTTAACTAATAAAAATAAACTTCGATTTGAACAGGAATTAGAAAGCATTAAAAATCATGTGTCTTTTGCAAGAATTCATTGTGGAGAAGTTGAGTGGAGTGCTTTTGATGCACCGAGAAGCGAACCAGATTTTTTATGTAAAGCCATTGAAACGGCAATAAATAGTGGTGCTACAACTGTTAGTATTCCCGATAGTTTGGGTTTGTCATCACCCGAGGATTTTTCTCAACTTCTAAAAATGATTTTTAATCGAGTGCCGAATATTGATAAAGTAGTAGTCTCGGTTCATTGTCACGATGATTTAGGTAAAGCGGTAGAAAACTCTCTTACTGCTTTAAATTGTGGAATTAGACAAATAGAATGTGCAATTAACGGTTTAGGTGGGAGGAAAGGTAATGCAGATTTAGCAGCAGTTGTAGGAGGAATTGGGAATTTAGAAAATTATCAAATTGATATTGATACTTCCTTGATTGGTAAAGCTTCTGATTTGGTTGCTCAGATAACTAACAATTAATTAGAACTTAGGCAACTGGCATATTTTTTTGTAAGATGATCGTACAGTTACTAATTTTTAACGTAATAATAAGGCTATTGCGTAAGTACTATTAATGTGAGTTTTACGTAATGAAATAATACAGCCTCAATAATATGTTTTCCCGATTTTTACCCCTTTTTTATGAAGGATATTTTGAAACTCTAGGTAAAAAATCTCTCAAATTATCAGACAATATACAATAATAAATGTGCCAGTTGCAGTCATATCAAGTTGGACTAATTAGGGTTTGCTGAGGAAGTATTTTGGTGTGGGTAGGCAAAAGGGAATAGGCAATAGGCAAGACTTTTACACCTATTTTCACATTTAGAGGACACAGACCGCAATAAAAAGTGCAAGGTTTTTAAGCATCATAACTTTATTTTCTTGCACTTGCTTATTAAATTACAGGCTAAAAACCGGCTCATAATAAGAGTTATAGAATTATTCAGCAAGCCCTAATTACTTACTATATAACCCTATTGAAACGATCGCCGTTATTAACCACGAACAAGTGATACTTATTACTTATTACTCATTACTCATTACTTAGCCTCCACAGATATGATAATTGTTTAACCGAACGTGATAAGCTGCTAGGCATAAAAGTAGTATATTTAGAAATATTATTTAAAAGCTAAAAATCTGGCGTTGCACAATCGTAATATGAAATTATGATTTCACATTGCAGAAGACGTAACAGTGTTACGTCTCTACACAGGTTTCATGTTTTGACAAAATGTATATAAATGCAATTCATAGTTTAATTCAGCAACGCCAAAAATCTTATCCCTTTTGCCTTCTGCCTTTTGCCTCTTGCCTTGCTGTATTTGTAAATTTTCAGCAACAGTTTTACTACTAATATTTAACAAATTAAACCCAATTCCTATAATTAAAAAATGAAAACGATTCTTCACATTACACCGCGTCAAGATTGGGAAAAAGCAAAAATTACAGGAATGTACCGCCCTGATTCCCTTAAAACAGAAGGTTTTATCCATTGTTCAACACCAGCACAAGTTGTAAGAACAGCAAATTTATGGTTTAAAAATCAAAAAAATTTACTACTTCTTTTTATCCATTCCGAGAAGGTGAAATCAGAAATTCGTTACGATGCCGTTGGCGAAAATCAAACATTTCCTCATATATATGGTGCTCTAAATACTAATGCAGTATTCAAACTTATCGAATTTGAACCTAATGAAAACGGTGTTTTTGAACTACCAACCGAACTTCAAGTGGAATAATTAGATTTATTTATAATACCCAACATTTGTAAAATTTTCTCACTATTATTCATATCCCCCACAATTCGTCGCATTGGCTTAGGTAAAACTTTAACTAAAGTAGGAGTTGCATTTACTTGATGTACTTCTGCTTGTTCGGGATGAGTTAATATATCAATAACTTTGAGAGTATAAGGGCTTCTCAAATATTGTTCTAATAATTCATGTAGACTTTGAAGTATATTTTCTGTATTGGGAGTATGGCCTGCAACAAACAAACGCAGGATATAAGGTTGTGTTTGGGGTGGTATTTGTTGTCCAGTTATTAGCGGTTGAGAATCAACAGATACTCTTTCAGATAGTTCTAAACGCACAATTAAATCGTTATTTTTCCATAACTGCTCAAAGCTTGAACGATAGGTTGCTAATACTAGGCTATCGCATAATCCTTCACGCCAAGGAGTTTTCTGCCAGACTAAATTTCCACTACAAAATACTGCATTTAGCAGAGCTTGGTAACGCATTACTGCTGGATAAGCTTCAGCAAAAGTTCTAATTTTTCCTGTACGTGGATCTAACCAGTGATCAATAGTTGCTGTATATAATGGAACTAAAAAATGTGGTGGTTCTGGTAAATCTAGAATTTCTTGTAAAGCGCTGCATAAATGTAAATGCCATCGACCTTTTTTGCTTGCGTCAATACAATAAATTAAATCTCCCCCAGGTGTAAATAATGCGATACCTTTGAATAACTCCGGTAAAGATGATTTATTTGGATTCAATGGCTTATTTTCATTACAACTAATACAATACCGAGTTAATACTTATATAATTCTAGATTTTGAATTAAGTAGATACTTGTTACACCGCTGTTTTTTGCAAAAGTATTCTACTTTCTTTTCAGAAATATTTATGTTTTTTATAACTCTTCAATAATATCGATTTTTTAATTCATCGGTGAGCTTAACCTCAAATAGATAACCATTTCTTAATATCCAATTAACAATAAGAAAACTTTTGGAACATTAGGGAGAGGGTAAAGGTTTAGAAATTTTGAGATTTCCAATAACCCTCAAACCCATTACTTCAACTTATACCCTACCTCTAAGCATCTGCGCCATTTCGTTAGGAGTTGGTGACATTTCTAATGCAGTTTCTTCCGTAATTCGACCTTCTTGGTAAAGATTGAACAGAGATTGATTCATGGTGATCATACCGTCAAAACTGGCTTGTTTCATTAATTCACTCATTTCATCGTATTTAGATTCTTTGATCCAGTCTTTTATAGCTTCAGTATTTATTAGAATATCGTGGAAAGCTGCACGTTTACCATCTGTCGTACGACACAAACCTTGGGAAATAACTGCGACTAAAGACTCTGAAATTGCTACCCGCATTGGATCTTGTTCTTCCCCAGGAAACAGGTTGAGAATACGTTCGATAGTTTTTACAGCACTGTTTGTGTGTAGGGTTCCCATTACCAAGTGACCAGTTTGAGCAGCTTTCATGGCGGTATTAACTGTTTCTTTATCCCGCATTTCTCCTACTAGAATCAAATCTGGATCTTCCCGCAAAGCTGCTTTTAAAGCATTATCAAACTTGCGGGTATGCATTCCTACTTCTCGTTGTTTAACGAGAGATTTTCGACTTTTATGGACAAATTCAACTGGATCTTCGATAGTAATAATATGTTTGGCCATCTCTCGATTGATATAGTCAATCATCGCCGCCATTGTAGTTGATTTACCCGAACCAGTAGGGCCTGTAACTAATACCAATCCTTTGTGATAGTGGCAGATATCTCTAAAAATAGGAGGTAACTTTAGCTGCTCCATTGAAAGTATTTTCACTGGAATCAATCGCAGTACCATGGCATAACCTTTGAGAGAATCAAATACATTGATTCGCACTCTCGCAAACTCGAACTGAGTTGCTCCATCAAAATCTAAAGTTTCTTGAAAGCGTTGAACTTCTTCCTCTGTCAATGTTTCACGCAACCAACTAAGAAAAGTCTCTTTATCGGTTTCTGGATAATCAGTTGCATCTATTTCTCCTCGATTGCGGAAGCGCGGTACTTCACCTACTCCTAGGTGAATATCGGAGTAGCCTTTTTCATTAGCTTCTCTAACTATTTGCTCAAAAGTTGGTTGCAAACTTTTTTTAGAAGGTATATTTTGAACAGTGGGTGGTGGTGTTCCTGGACGATGAGCACCTGGATTTATGGCACCGCGACTACCATTAGGCATTTCTATAGTTTGGGATGATTGGCGCTGAGTGCCGAGTGTAGATGCTGGTGGCGGTGGCGGCATGGGAGGCGCACTACGTTGTGCAGCAGGTTTAGAGCTTGGCGGACGTTGTTGTGATTGTGTCATATGTCCTCGGTTATTCTAAAATCACTTTTGATGGATTTGCTCGTAGAATTAGTCTGCCCAAGAATACAATTGATACCAGAGTCATCAAAATATTCTGCCGATCTATTACAAAACAGCAGTTTTAATCATCTCTAGAATCAGTTTTTTCTAAGCAACTTACTTGTATTATTTTTACTAATTCATTACCTTCGGCGATATTAATATTTTCACCTGATACTAAAACATTTAACACGCTTTACACATTAAATAAGTTCAGTACAAAGACGTATCTTTAAAGTATGTAAAAATACTTAAAGAAATGTTGTAAGTCTTTAATATCCTTCTAGAAATTATTCTTTAAAAAAAATAGTGAAATGGTTGATTAAAATGATAAAACTCACTCTTAGAAAAATTTTTCTATTCTCGAAAAGCTTACCGTTCGTTGATAGCTGACTAATAATATGTCCGTGCATTCCCATCTAGAAAACGCCCTCAAACATTATTTTGGTTATGACAGCTTTCGCTCCCCACAGCGGGAAATTATCGTTGAGGCATTGGAAAATCGCGATCTATTAGTTATTATGCCCACGGGTGGCGGTAAATCCCTATGTTTTCAACTACCTGCATTGATGAAGGAAGGATTAACGGTAGTAGTATCGCCATTGATTGCATTAATGCAAGATCAAGTAGATGGATTGCGAAAAAACGGAATTCCTGCAACTTTTCTTAATAGCAGTGTCAGCCCTTATAAAGTAAAAATGCGGCAACAAGCGATTCTGAGCGGTAAAGTTAAGTTACTTTATGTTGCACCAGAGCGTTTACTCAGCGAAAGATTTCTCCCTTTGCTCGATTTAGTGCATCATCAAATTGGTATTTCTGCTTTTGCTATTGATGAAGCCCATTGTGTTTCTGAATGGGGACACGATTTTCGTCCAGAGTATCGCCAAATGATATCGCTACGACAACGTTATCCTCATGTACCAATTTGGGCGCTTACCGCCACCGCTACAGAAAGAGTACGTGCTGATATTATTAAACAATTAGGCTTAAATCAACCAAGCGTTCATATAGCAAGTTTTCATCGTCAAAATCTTTATTATGAAGTTCGTCCAAAAAAGAAGAATTCTTATGCCGAACTTTTAGAAATAATCCGAAAAAATGAAGGATCGGGAATTATTTACTGTCTGACGCGCAAGATGGTTGAAGAATTAGCTTTTAAATTACAACACGATAATATTTCTGCTTTACCTTATCATGCCGGTTTGAGCGATGCAGAACGTAGCGAAAATCAAACCTTATTTATTCGGGATGATGCCAGGATAATTGTCGCAACTATTGCTTTTGGTATGGGTATTAATAAACCCGACGTGCGTTTTGTTGTTCATTTTGATATTTCACGAAATTTAGAAAGTTATTATCAAGAGTCGGGAAGAGCGGGTAGAGATGGTGAACCTTCTCGATGTACTCTGTTTTTGAGCTATAGGGATGTCAAAACTATTGAATGGCTTATAGAACAAAAAAGTGACGAGCAAGAGCAAATGATTGCTAAGCAGCAATTGCGTCAAATGATCGATTATGCTGAAGCTACAGACTGCCGTCATGCGATTCAATTACGTTATTTCGGAGAGAGATTTACTGGTAATTGCGGTAATTGCGATAACTGTTGCAATCCTAAACCTGTGGAAGATTGGACGATTGAAGCTATGAAATTTTTGTCTTGTGTAGCACGTTGCAAGCAAAGATTTGGTATGAAATACATTATTGATGTTTTACGGGGAAGTAAAAGTCAGAAAATCCTCGATAAAGGACACCATAAACTTTCTACTTATGGTATTGGTAAAGATAGAACTCTTGATGAATGGCGAGTATTAGTTCGTTCTTTATTACATCAAGGTTTATTAGAACAGACTACTGATGGTTATGCTGTATTAAAACTTAATTCTTTGAGTTGGGAAGTGATGAGAAAACAGCGTTCAGTTTCTATTACTGTTCCTCCTAAAGAAAAAGCTATTTGGAAAGGGGAAAGAAGCGAGAAAGCTGAAGAAGCTGAAGTGTTATTTCAACGATTGCGCGAACTTCGCAAACAGCTTGCTGATGCTCAATCTGTTCCGCCTTATGTCATCTTTGGTAATTCTACTTTAAGATTGATGACGCAGATGAAACCCACAAATAAACAGGAATTCAGCAAGCTTGCAGGAGTTGGCAGTCACAAACTTTCTCAATATGGCGATCGCTTTATTGCGGTAATTCAAGATTATTTACAAGAAAACGGTTCTGATAAGTCCAAATATACCTCTTCAAATGGCAAAATTTCAGATACTGAATTACAGACTTTTGAATTACACAAACAAGGATTTAGTATTCAAGAAATCGCTCAACAACGTAATCTTCGTTCTACCACAATTATTCGCCATCTTTCCGATTTGATTGAAAAAAATCAGCCTGTAGATTTAAATTTTTTGGTTACTGTTGATAAGCAGAAAAAAATTATCCAAGTACTCGATACCTTGGGAGATGTGGCTTTAACGCCAATTAAAGAGTATTTGGGCGATCGCTACAGTTTTGATGAAATTCGTTTGGTAAGAGGTAAATGGAGAAAGAATACTAATAAGTCTGGGAAATAGTTGTTGGTTGTTGGTTGTTATTTATCCACTATCCACTAACCACTATTTATCTGAGCAATAATACTCATTTGTCAATAAATCATGACAAAAATAGTGTCGAGGATAGCTTGCTAGAGGTTAGTGAGTCCCAATTGTCAAGGAACCATGACATTAAGATCCCGAAATAGCCTACAAATTCGTACTGATAAAAAAAAAGTCTTCTTTACCCCCTTGATCCCAAGCAAGGAATAACAGTAAATATTATGTAACAAGTAATTCTCCTGTATTCATAGATGCTTATATGTAGCATTAGAAAAACTTTTATATAGTTTTAAGACTTGTAAAGGTAGGAGAATGAAAAGGTAAAGGTTAAAAATCGTAGTTTTCTACTATGAAGAGTATTAAACCTTGAACCCTATCTTCATCTGAACATTCCTCAGATTGAGAAAAATACTTTAAAAATGAAAATTTGGCGTAGACAGAACAAGTTGGAATAAAAGAATTGGGGTAGATGTAATTAGACCGACCTCTCCTTAATTAAAAGAAATTTCTTATTAAAACTTTAGGAGGTCTTTTATGGCAAAAGAACGCCCACCGTTAGAAGAAATGACGTTAAGGCAACTACGCAAAGTTGCTAGCGAATATAGCGTATCTCGCTATAGTCGAATGCGTAAATCGCAATTACTCGCAGCAGTTCAAGAAGCAGAAAGTAAGAAAATATCCAGACAGGTAGAACGTTCATTGGAGGCACAGGAAACAGTGGAAGCAGCAAAATTCGAGTTGGGACAAGAAGATAAGACTGGTGGTACCCTAGCTTCAGTTGATGAGGGGCTTGCCGATTTACCATCTGGTTATGGTGAGAGTAGGATTGTATTAATGTCTCGCGATCCACAATGGGCTTATGCTTACTGGGATATTTCTAACGAGCATAAAGAAGATTTACGCAGACAAGGTGGACAACAACTCGCGTTAAGAATTTACGATGTTACTGACATCAATTTGGATAACCAAAGTGCTCACAGCCTCCAAGAGTATCCATGTGATGAATTAGC
Organism: Cyanobacteria bacterium P01_D01_bin.50; assembly: GCA_039200565.1. Classification (GTDB taxonomy): domain Bacteria; phylum Cyanobacteriota; class Cyanobacteriia; order Cyanobacteriales; family Nostocaceae; genus Rivularia. The sequence continues at coordinate 12,659 of JBCCSG010000061.1, forward strand.
GCGGGAATGGTATTTACCAATTCCAGTGAGCGATCGCGATTATGTGATTGATATCGGTTATCGTTGTGCTGATGGTCGTTGGTTGACATTGGCTCGCAGTGCTAGAGTACACATTCCTCCGGTATATCCTTCTGACTGGATTGAGGATATCTTTATCACTGTAGATTTTGAAGAAGATTTACGCGGTAAGACTAAGTACGAATTAATACCACCTGCGAAGAAAGCGTCAGTTGCCGCACAGAATGGCAACGGTAATGCGATTTACGAACAAATCTTTGGCATGGCTGAATCGGCAGAAGCGATGCGTGTAGCGGGTTCTATTTTCGGTTCTCAGCATCACGTACCCGGTTCAATGGCTCCAGAACAAGTTATTAGTTCTTATATTTTCCCATCTGGTGTGGGTATGTGGGCACTTCCTACAGCATCAGGTGTAAATATGTCTGGTGTTGGCATGGGAGCATCTGCACCTCCGGAGCGCCCCCGCAAGTTCTGGTTAATTGCTGATGCTGAGTTGATTGTTTACGGTGCTACCGAACCTGATGCTACCGTTACAATTGGCGATCGCGAAATCAAACTCAATCCTGATGGTACATTCCGCTTCCAAATGTCTTTCCAAGATGGTTTGATTGATTATCCAATTAAAGCGGTTGCAGTTGATGGCGAGCAAACCCGCTCGATTCAGATGAAGTTTACCCGCGAAACTCCATCACGTAATACCAATACTAAGGATGAAGCTGTTTTAGAATGGTTTGCTTAATGCGAGATTCTGAAGAATAGAAATTTTAACTGACTCGAATTAATATCAATCATCTCTCCGCACAATTATCTATGCGGAGAGTTTTTTAATTGTTAGTGTTACATTGAAATTCATTGACCAATCATTTATTCAAAAATGGATAAGATAAAACAATTGTGCCAGGCTGCTTCAGCACAAGGCACAAAAAGTATGGGGATTTTGGATTTTAATTCTAAATTCTAAATTGACCGAAATAATTTTAGATTTTACCCAACAGGATTTTGGATTATGAATGGTTGAGGGGCCCCTAAATTTATTTATGGAAACAATCTAAAAATGTCAAGCACGGACACGCTGAACGCGAACGTAAATCGAAAATTCAAGGGGCCCCTAAATTTATTTATGGGGACAATCTAAAATCGTAAATCCAAAATCCAAAATTGCCTGACCTTATAGTTTGCTTAAAGTTTTCTAGACTACAAATGATTCGGTAAGTAAGTTAAATTTTATTAGTTAATTGTATAGATATGTTCAACAAAAATCTGATGGGAATACTATTAATAGGTATTGGTGTATTCTTTTTTCGTTCTTATCAACAAAGTAATGAGAGTCAGCAACAGTTAGCGCAAAAACCATCAATAGTTACTCAAGAAGATATATCGGAAAAAAATGCATTGGAAAAGTTAGTCAAAGAATCTGCAAGCGATTGTCCCGGTAAAGACAGAAACTTTAGTATAAAATTTCTGAAAACTAATAATTTTGGGGAACAGTTTGAGAGAGGAATTAATCATGTAGTTATTTTTAATCCTAAATCGAAGGAATTAGATTTTAAAGTAAATGTAGGTTTAGCTCACAAGATTTACGCGAAAAATGAGCGCGGGAAGTTACGTAAAGAATACCTTCCTAAATCATTTAGAGAAATAATTAGTGATGAAAACGCTTTACTGAATGGAAAGAAACCTATAGCAGCAATTAATGCCGATTATATTGATACAGAAGACAAGCCACAGGGTTTAAATATTTCACGGGGAATCGAATATTCCGGAGATTTTAAAAATAAGCGTTCTTCTTTTGGTATATCTGGGGGGGAACCCTCTTTGCGTCAAGCGACTATTGGCAGGGGTAGAAGAAATCGCAATATTCTTAATTACAATTTAGTCGGGGGTAATGGGAGATTTTATAGTAGTGGTAAATTTCAAGATATCTGTGAAGCTTTAGGGGAATTTGCTTGTAAAAGAGCGATTAATCGTTCCATGGCTGCGATTACCGATAAAGGTTATGTAATTTTGTTGGTAAATGATGCCAGAGCAAATTCTGATGTTGAAATAACTGAAGTTAATCGAGAACTTTTACCTGATATGTTTGATGATGTTTTAGAAGGTATTGCTCGGAATAACTGTTTGGGTAAAATTCAAGAAGGAATATTGTTTGATGGTGGTGAATCTCCTGGATTATTTTACGATGATAAAACTTATGTAGAAAATTTTGGCGCAATTGGTTCGGTATTTTTGATTTATAAAAAATAGGGAATAGTGAGTAGTGAATAGGGAATAGGGAATAGAGGATGGGGTATTGGGCTATGAAATATGAAAAATCCAATTTTATAGCCCAGCTTAAGGGCGGGATTTGAAGACATGCCCGTAAGTCTTGAGGAAGATAAAATATGATGCCTGTAGGCGGTAGCATTAGTAAATAACTAGAATGCTGCCTCATATGACACATAATGAAATTGCCGATACCCTCTCCAATTTATTTGGTACATCTGCGATAAAAGTTCTTGCTCCTGGCTCTTGGCAAGTCGAAACTTCTAATTTTCGATTGTTATTACTGCTTAGCGACGATCAAAGTTGGTTGCGTGTTTTGTTACCAATGATGCCAGCATCGCAAGCACAACCGTTTTTAGAACAGTTTTTTGAAGCTAATTTTGATGATACTCAACAAGTACGTTACGCCTTACATCAAGAGGTATTATGGGGAGTATTTCAGCACAGTTGCGAAAGTTTAGTTGTGGAAGATTTATGCGATGCGATCGCTAGATTAATTTCTCTACATGAAATCGGTTTGAATGATGCTTTTACTAAGTTAACTGAAACCAAGATTAAGGAGATTGTCCAAGCTTCTAAACAACAAGGAAAGTCTTTGGAAGCTACCATGCAAACTCTCGAACGTTTTTATGCTGAAGGTTTAATGGGTGGAATCGATCAAAGCCCGGAATCGCGAGAAACATTTTTAACTGCTTGGCGGCGACAATTAGAAAGATTATGGAATGAGCAGTAAACAGTGAACTCTTAACAGTGAGCAGTTAACAATTTTAATCGGAGATTGATGAAAAATATATATCCGCCTCTTTAGATTACTAAAAAATAACCACCAACAACCAACAACTAACAACTAACCACCAACAACCAACTACTAATTTATGAATATTCTCGAAATTTTAAAAGATGATTATCAAAGATTTCCCGATAATCAAAGTTATCACATTTATGCGGATGATGTTTATTTTAAGGATCCGATGAATGAATTTAAGGGGGTTGAACGTTATAAGCAAATGATTCAGTTTATTAGCACTTGGTTTCTCAATATTCAGATGGATGTGCATGATATCCGCAGAGAAGGAGATACTATTACAACTGAGTGGACTCTCAACTGGAATACTCCTCTACCTTGGAAACCACGAATTTCTATCCCGGGATGGAGTAAATTAGGTCTAAATTCTCATGGTTTGATCGTTTCTCACATCGATTACTGGAAATGTTCCCGATTTGATGTAGTGAAACAACATTTCTTCGCACCAAAGGAGTCATAATGTAAATTAATGTAAAAGCTTCTCAGGAAAGACAGATTATTCATGCGCGTAATTTTAATGACAGGTAAAGGTGGTGTGGGCAAAACTTCGGTTGCTGCTGCTACTGGATTGCGTTGTGCTGAGTTAGGGTATCGTACGCTGGTTTTAAGTACAGATCCAGCCCATTCTTTAGCTGATAGTTTTGATTTGGAGCTTGGGCATGAAGCTCAATTAGTTCGTCCAAATTTATGGGGTGCGGAATTAGATGCTTTGCTGGAACTTGAGGGTAATTGGGGTGCTGTAAAGCGTTATATTACACAAGTTTTACAGGCTCGGGGGTTGGAGGGGATACAAGCTGAAGAGTTGGCGATTTTACCGGGAATGGATGAAATTTTCGGCTTGGTAAGAATGAAACGTCATTATGATGAAGGCGTATATGATGTTTTAATTATTGACTCTGCACCTACAGGTACTGCTTTGCGGTTATTGAGCTTACCGGAAGTTAGTGGTTGGTATATGCGGCGTTTTTATAAGCCTTTTCAAAATATTTCGGTAGCATTACGCCCTTTGGTGGAACCAATTTTTAAGCCGATTGCTGGTTTTTCCTTACCAGATAGGGAGGTGATGGATGCACCTTATGAGTTTTATCAGCAAATTGAAGCTTTAGAAAAGGTATTAACTGATAATACTCAAACTTCTGTTCGTCTTGTTGCTAATCCCGAGAAGATGGTGATTAAAGAATCTCTCCGTGCTCATGCTTATTTAAGTTTGTATAATGTCGCTACGGATTTAGTTGTAGCAAATCGAATTATTCCTCAAGAAGTGCAAGATCCATTTTTCCAGAGATGGAAGGAAAATCAAGAACAATATCGTCAAGAATTACATGAAAATTTTCATCCTTTACCTGTAAAGGAGGTTCCGCTTTATTCAGAAGAAATGTGTGGTTTAGAGGCTTTAGAAAGGCTCAAAGAGACTCTTTATCAAGATGAAGATCCAACTCAAGTTTATTACAAAGAAAATACAATTAGAGTTGTCCAAAACCAAAATCAATACAGTTTAGAATTATATTTACCTGGCATTCCCAAAGACCAGATAAATTTAAGTAAGAGTGGCGACGAATTAAATATCACTATTGGTAATCATCGTCGCAATCTAGTTTTACCTCAAGCATTAGCCGCATTACAACCATCTGGAGCCAAGATGGAAGAGGATTATTTAAAAATTCGCTTCGCAGAAGTTGTTAAGGCTTAATATTGATTTTTATTTTAGGTGGGCTGCGTCCCACCTTATATTTAAATAGAACAATATATTATTTTTTTTATTAAATTTTTCATCAAAAAAAAGCAAGTATTTTCACTGAAGACGCTATAGTAAATGATGCTTCATAATATCTTTAGATTCAGAAAGATATAAAAATCAAGTTAGCTCTGCCCTCTTATAAAAAATGACTATTTCTCATGAGAAAGATTTGCCGATAAGTATCGAGCAATGCGATTTGCTACATCGAATCGCAAATTGTATTGGTCATTCCTTAAAATTAAAAGAAACTTTTACAGCAATAGTCGCCGAAGTACGCTTATTTCTTGCTACTGACCGAGTCATGATTTATCAGTTTCATTCTGATAATAGCGGTCAAGTTGTTGCTGAGTCAATTAATGATGATAGATTGCCATCTTTATTGGGACTAAATTTTCCATCTGATGATATTCCAACTTATATTCGGGAAATGTTAAAAAAAACCCGAGTACGTTCTATTGTTAATGTAGAAACGGGAGAGATTGGTAAAAGTCCGTTATATCAGAAGGAAAACGGAGAAATTATTTCACAAGATATTTCTTACCGCCCCTTAGATCCCTGTCATGGGGAATACTTAACGGCAATGGGTGTAAAGTCTTCTTTGGTAATACCTATTTTTTATAAAGAGCAACTTTGGGGGTTATTAGTAGCTCACCATTCGCGATCGTACTCTGTTTCACAGCAACAGTTAAAAGTTATGCAAATGGTTGTAGATCAATTATCAGTAGCTATTGCCCAAAATATCCTCCTCACTCAAGCCCGCAAACAAGCTAAACGAGAAGCGATTATTAGTAGTATTGGCACCTTATTGCATTCACTCAAAGATATTCCATTGCAAGGTGCTTTAGAAAAAGCTGTTGCAGCCTTTGAGGGTTGTGGAGGTAGGCTTTGTATTCTAAATCAAACTTTAAATTGTGGGGAAGCAACCTTTCAAAATTTCGATCGCCGCTTAAAAACTGGCAGTAACTCTATAGAAGTTTATAGTTATGGTTTGCAACCAGTAATACCAGATTTAGCGAAATATTCCTTGATGGAGCAATACAGCGTTTGGGGGGAATATTATAAATCTGGTAATTATCATGTTTGGGGAATTTCTGATATCCATCAAATCCCTGAATTACGAAATCTGCAAACTGCTTTTCAAGCAAGCGGAATTCGTAGCATTTTAATGATTCCTTTGGAATATCATCAGCAATTGCTCGGTTATTTGAGTATTTTTCGCGAAGAAATAGATACAGAAACCCTCTGGGCTGGAAAGTTTGATGCCGATAAAAGGCAAGTTTATCCGCGAAGATCTTTTCAAGTATGGCGAGAGTCTAAAACCGCACAAGCTCGTGAATGGACAAAGGAAGAGATAAAATTAGCAGAAGATTTAGGTAAACAATTTGCTACAGCGATTCACCAATATGGTTTATATCAACAAGTAAAAAGTTTCAATGCTAATTTAGAAAGCCGAGTTAAACAGCGTACAGAGGAATTACAACAAGCAGCGAAACAACAACAAATCTTATTTGAAGTAGTTAGCAAAATTCGAGAATCTCTCAATTTAGATGTTATTTTTAAAACTACAACTCAACAAGTATGCCAATGGTTGGAAACTGATAGAGTCGCGGTATATCGTTTTAATGATGATTGGAGTGGTGAATTTATTGCTGAGTTTGTCAGTGAAGGCTGGGTAAAATTAGTAGGTTCAGATTTTAAAGTTTGGAAAGATAGTTATTTACAAGAAACCCAAGGTGGGGCATGCCGCTTCAATCAAACTATTGCTGTAGATGACATCTATCAAGCTGGTTACAATGATTGTCATCTAGAACTTTTAGAGCAATTCCAAGCAAAAGCATATGCGATCGCGCCAATTTTTAGAGGTGAAAAACTTTGGGGTTTACTTGCTGCTTATCAAAACTCTGCACCCCGACAATGGCAAGAATCAGAAATAAAATTCTTATCTCAAACTGCTATTCAATTTGGTGTAGCACTCCAACAAGCTGAATTATTCAAGCAAACAAAACAGCAGGCTATTAGTTTACAGCAATCAACCGAACAACAACAGTTATTATTTCAGCTTGTGGCAGAGATGCGGAAATCTCTTGATTTGGATACTATTTTTCAAATCACAACTAAAGAACTGCGTCGTATTCTCAATGCTGATAGAGTAGGTGTATATCAATTTATTCCCGGTTCAGAATTTAATGAAGGTGAATTTATTGCAGAAGATGTGTTACCAGGGTTTCCTTCTGCTTTAGCAGCTAGAATTCGCGATCATTGTTTTGGAGAAGACTATGCTGGCAAATACTGTCACGGAAGAATAACTACAGTAGATGATATTTATAATGCTGGCTTAAGCGAATGTCATATTGCCATTTTAGAACCTTTTGCAGTCAAAGCAAAAATAGTTACACCCGTGATGAATGGCGATCGACTTTGGGGTTTATTATGTATTCATCAATGTGCCCAACCTCGTAACTGGAAAGCTTCAGAAATTCAATTTACAACTCAGGTAGCGATTCAACTTTCTGCAGCATTAGAGCAAGCTGATTTGCTTGCTCAAAGCAGATTGCAAACGGAACAAATCCGACAAACGCTGAATAATTTAAAACAAGCTCAAACCCAGTTAGTTCAAAGTGAGAAAATGTCCTCTTTAGGACAATTGGTAGCAGGAATAGCACATGAAATTAATAACCCTGTTAACTTCATTTATGGGAATATTAATCATATTCATCAATATGCAGAAGATTTACTCGGTATCTTAGAACTTTATCAACAAAAATCTCTTGAAGAAGATCCTGAAATAATCGAACGTGCAGAAGAAATTGATTTAGAGTTTTTAGTTGCTGATTTACCAAAGATGCTATCTTCTATGAAAGTAGGAGCTTCCCGTATTCGTGAGATTGTTTTATCTTTACGCAATTTTTCTCGATTAGATGAAGCAGATTTAAAAATGGTTGATATTCACGAAGGTATTGATAGTACATTATTAATTTTGCAATACCGTTTAAAAGCAAAACCGGATAGTCTAGGCATTAAAGTAATTAAAGAGTACGGCGATTTACCCAAAGTAGAGTGTTATGCCGGACAAATAAATCAAGTATTAATGAATCTTTTAAGCAATGCAATTGATGCATCTGAAGAAAAATTTCATCATAGTGTTTTTCAAGTAGAAAATGACAATAATCAATCTAAAATTCCCCAAATTAAGATTTCCACTCAAACTACTAAGAACAAGAATGGAATTATAATTCGTATCTCTGACAACGGATTAGGAATAAATGAAAAAGTTATCAAACGAATGTTCGATCCCTTTTTTACAACTAAACCAATAGGTAAAGGTACTGGTTTGGGATTATCAATTAGTTATCAGATAGTAGTTGATAAACACGGTGGTACCTTGAAATGTAATTCTCAACCCGGTAAAGGTACAGAATTCTTAATGGAAATTCCCCTGAGACAAAGTCGATGAGGAAAAAGTTAGGAGTTGGCAGTTACCAATAATTGTTCTCCCCATCTCTTCCCCACTCACAATTTCTAATTTCTTAATTGTACCGGCATTGCTAAATAAATCATTTTCACTCCTCCAACAGGAGAAAAAATCACAGGAGCTAAGTTATTATTTAATTGCATTTTAATTTCTACCGATGCTAATGCTTTTAAACCTTCCATCAAATATTTAATATTAAAGGCAATATCAATATCATCTCCTAATATTTGTGCTGGCATCGATTCCATTCCGCTTCCAATTTCTTGAGTTTCTACTGACAAGGTGATTTCTTGAGATTCACTATCAATGCTAACTTTAGCAATATTATTTTTTTGGTCGGCTAATACAGCTATTCTTTCTAAAGCGCTAATAAATTGTTTTCTATCTAAAATTAGCTCTCTTTCAAATTGACGAGGTACGAGTTGATGATAAGCTGGATATTGTCCTTCTAAAGTTCTGCTAGTTAAACTTTGATTTTGCCATTGAAAAACTACCTGCCCTTCGTCAAAATACATTGCTACAGGCTCATCTTCTTTTGAACTGTGCGCCAGCATTCTTTCTAATTCTCGTAAAGCTTTGTTTGGTACAGTTACTTGTAAAGGATCTTGTTGCTCTTCGTTATCTTCATCAAAATTTTCATTTATAGTTTGTACTACCGCTAAACGATGTCCGTCAGTAGCTGCAAATTCCAGACTGTCTTGTTTTACTGTTAAATGTACCCCCGTAAGCACTTGTTTGGTTTCATCCCCACTGGTAGCAAATAGAGAACCTCCTAAACCTTCAATTAATGCAGCGGCAGGAAGATGAACTGCTTTATCATTTTCTGTTACGGGCAAATCGGGAAATTCCTCTGCACCCATTGCCCTTACCTGATAGCGTCCGCTTTTTGGTGTTAAGGTTACGGTTAAGCCTTCTCCTACTGTTTGATTTTCTGTCTCCAATGATTCGTCATCAAGGGTAATTTCTCCTTCTGGCAAACGAGAAACTATATCATTAAGTAGTTTGGCTGGAAGAGTTATTGTTCCTCCTTCTAAAACCTCAGCGTTGAATGTAGTCCGAATTCCCAAACTTAAATCAAATGCGGTTAAACTTACTTGACTATTTGCAGCATCTGCTTTTAGTAGCACGTTAGCAAGTATAGGATGAGTTGGGCGTGAAGGAACAGCACGAGAAGTTAAAGAAAGATGGGTATTTAAATCGTTTTGGTTACAAACTAGTTTCATGATTTGTTTGCGGCTTGCCTACAGCATTTGAGTAGATAAATATAATTAAGCATTATATTGGCGGCGTGCAGCGAAACCATAATTATTCTTTGAGGTAGGCAATGGAGAATAGTCTTTTTTCCCCAAGACTCCACATTACCAAAAACCTGATTTCTTGAAAATCGCAATACAAGGTACAAAATATCACGTTTGTAACTGGATCAACATGACGTTTCTATTTGTGGAAATAGTGGAATACTCATGCTAGTCTTTCTTAAAGGCAGTTATATAGATAACCAATTGTGGAAAACCTGTGGAAAAAAACCTAAGTTTTCCACAGATTATTTATATTTTATATATTTTTCCACAACTATTGAGGAAGTTTTCCACAAAAAACTACATTTTTCCACAAACCTATTCTGTCTTAATTAATTTTTATACTTTTTTTAACTGTTTAATAAACAAGGTTTGAAATTATTTCAAAAGTATTTGTGTAGAATTCCTATTACTAAAGCTTTGTGTAACATATAGTTCAATTGTTCTCAAAATTTAACAATTGAAAATTATTTTGATATTTTGATTTTTACTTGATTCCTCTGATATTAATGCGATCGCCAAGTTGACGCAAGGTTTGTGCTAAATTATGGTCAGTTTTTTTGAGTTGGGCAATTTTTTCGCAACTGTAAATTACTGTTGTATGGTCTTTTCCACCAAATTCTTCACCGATTCTAGGTAAACTTAAATCTGTATGTTGGCGCATTAAATACATACCGATTTGTCTGGCCCAACTGATTTCTCTTCGTCGTGAATTACTCTTGAGGTCTTCAATGGAAACATTGAAGGTATCGGCAACTATACTTAAAATTGCTACGGGAGTTGCATCTACTTTCTCAGTTTGCGGTTCTAAAACAGAACTGATATTTTCCACTGTCATGGGTAAACCCCAAATAGAAACATAAGCCATTGCTCTAATTAATGCACCTTCCAATTCTCGAATATTAGAAGTGTAGTTAGAGGCAATGTATTCTATAACATCTTTAGGTAAATAATGGTTTTCATATTCGGCTTTTTTTTGTAAAATAGCCATTCTCGTTTCTAAATCTGGTATTTGAATATCGGCGATTAATCCCATAGAGAAGCGGGAAGATAATCTTTCTTGTAAGCGAGGAATTTGATTGGGAGGACGATCTGATGCAATAACTACTTGTTTACCTGCTTCATATAACGTATTAAAAGTATGAAAAAATTCTTCTTGAGTTGATTCTTTTCCTTGAATAAACTGTATATCATCTACTAAAAGTACGTCAGCGGCTCTGTAATGTTCTTGCAGGCTTTGTCTGCTGTCATTACGAATGGCGCTAATTACATCATTGGTAAACTGTTCGGTGGAAACGTAGAATATTTTCGCCGCAGGATAAATTTCTAAGCGATAATTACCGATCGCCTGCATCAGATGGGTTTTTCCCAAACCGACACCACCATATAAAAATAAAGGATTAAATTCTCTACCGGGAGATTCTGCTACTGCTAAAGCCGCAGCATGAGCCAAGCGATTGTTGGCACCAACAACAAAACGAGAGAATACATATTTAAGGTTTAAAATTGATGTCTTTTTTCCGTTTTTACCAATATTTTGGGGAATAGTATTAGATGGCCGTAATTCTGTCATTGCTTCGCGTTCGTTGATTTCGGAAGCTGAATCACCATTTGTAACTGTAAAATAAATATCTACCGGATGACCGAGAATATCCTGGACTACCGACGCAATAGTTTTTATGTAATACTTTTGTAACCAATTGCGAGCAAAGGGATTGGGAGTACGAATTACCAAGCAGTTATTTTCTAACTCTTCGGCGATCGCAGTTTTAATCCAAGTTTCAAAGGTGGGACGCGAAAGTTCTAGCTGTAAACGTTCGAGTACTTGAGACCATAATTTTTTTATCTTGTCAGACATTGTCAACCACCGATTGTTAGGTAATCGTCATTTGGAGAAGATATTGAATAAATCCCTTTAAATAGCATTCAGTTAATCTAGACCAAAAGCCAAGTTTTACGTTGTAATTATTCTCATAATTCATCCAGTAGGCAATATACTACCATTCACACAATCCCACGGAGAAATAAAATCACATGAATAAAAAAGAGCATTTTTCACTATTGGGTAATATTTATACCATAGGTAAAACCCAAGAACTTTGGATCAAAAACTCGATCTTAACTTTAATTGTTGGCTTCAGCACGGCTTTGATTGGCAGTTGTTCTAACGTTGGTGACATAATAGATAGCAAAAAACCGGAAGCTCAGGCCCAAGCTCAAGATACAAATAAGAATGTTCCTAAAATTGCTCCTCCTCCAATCTTTAGAGAGTCAAAAGATCCTAACTTTGTGGTTTCTGTAGTACAGCAAGTAGGTCCAGCAGTAGTTCGTATTGATACTTCTAAAACAGTTAGTTCCCGCATCCCAGATGAATTTAGCGACCCATTCTTCCGGAGATTTTTTGGAAATAGAATACCAACACAACCCAGAGAAAGACAACAAAGGGGTAACGGTTCTGGATTTATTATCAACTCTAATGGTGAGATATTAACTAATGCTCACGTAGTAGATGGTGCGGATCGGGTGACCGTTGAATTAAAAGATGGTCGTAAATTTGACGGGCAAGTACTAGGTGAAGATCCGGTAACAGATGTTGCCGTGATTAAAATTGATGCAGATAATCTACCTACTGTTTCCTTGGGTAATTCTGAAGTATTACAGCCAGGAGAAGCGGTAATTGCCATTGGTAATCCTTTGGGTTTAAACTATACGGTAACTTCGGGAATTATTAGCGCTACGGGTCGTTCTAGCAGCGATATTGGTGCTGCTGATAAACGAGTTGATTATATTCAAACTGACGCTGCAATTAATCCCGGTAATTCTGGCGGGCCCCTACTAAATGCTAGCGGACAAGTGATAGGTATGAACACCGCTATTATTCGAGGTGCTCAAGGTTTAGGATTTGCGATTCCTGTAAATACAGTTAAAAGAATTTCTCAACAATTAATTGCTAAAGGCCGAGTTGACCATCCTTATTTAGGAATTCAGATGGTGACGCTAACACCGGATATAAAAGAAAGATTAAATAGCGAATTAGGAAATCCAAATATTTCAGCGGATAAAGGTGTTTTATTGATGCGTATTATGCGCGGCTCTCCAGCATCTCGAGGTGGATTAAAAGCTGGAGATGTAATTGTCAAAATCAATAAGCAGCGCGTTAGTAAAAATGAAGATGTACAAAAATTAGTCGAAAAAAGCGAAATCGGCAAGCCATTAACTATAGAAGTAGAACGTAATGGAAGAACAGTAGAATTAGCCGTTAGGCCAGCACCTTTACCCGCAGCTAGACGTAATAGTTAATAGATATGGGAGGGGGAGGGGGAGATGGGGGGAGGGGGAGATGGGGAGATGGGGAGATGGGGAGATGGGGAGATGGGGAGATGAGAAAATGACTTTTGATTTTTAACCTATTGATTTTATGTCTAAGAAGCTTTCTATCATTCAATTAGGTAACCCTATTCTGCGGCAAAAGGCGGAGTTTGTTGAAGATGTTTGCTCACCACGTATTCAAGAATTGATTGATGATTTACTGGTAACGGTTGCTGATGCTAACGGTGTTGGTATTGCTGCACCACAAGTTGCTGTGGGTTATCGTATTTTTATTGTTGCGTCTCGTCCTAATTTGAGATATCCTCATGCGCCTTTTATGGAACCGACGGCGATGATTAATCCCCGAATTATTGATTTTTCTGATGAAATTGTTAAAGATTGGGAGGGTTGTTTGAGTGTTCCAGGAATTAGAGGATTAGTTCCGAGATATCGAAGTATTCAAGTTGAATATACTGATAGAAATGGTAATTTACAACAACAAGAATTTACAGATTTTGTTGCTCGTATTTTTCAGCATGAGTACGATCATTTTGAAGGGTTCGTATTTTTAGATCGAGTTGAAAGTACTGTTGATATTTATACTGAAGAAGAATATCAAAAGTTGATTGTTGATCGGCTTTGAAGAACTTTTTTTTGGTCTGTATTACGGCTTTATTAAAACTTATATTGCCGTAATACGAATTTATCTCAATAGTGATATATATTCTTTTTAAGAATTATCATGTTCCACTTCCACTCCTTGTAAAATACCCACAATCACTCTCGCTAAATCATCTAAATCATCGGGAACCTTAAATAAATTAATATCTTGAGCGACTATCTGCTCAACTGGATCTAACTTACCAAACCGCCACACATCACCAATCGTCACCGCACCATAATAAATATCTTGTTCTTCCATTTGGGATAAAGCAATTAATTCCACCGCTAATTGAGTAAAACCTCTGGTTAAATCATCATTTTTGGCTTCAATGACTAAAAATTGATTTTTGAGTCTTAATAAATAATCTAAATTCCCTTTTAATATATTACTTACCTTCAACGGATATTCAATTCGCATTTTACATTCACAATAGCGAATTACTTCCAACAGTAAAGGAGACACTAAGGTTTCTCTTCTCGCAGTTTCATTACTTAAACTTACAAAAGGTAAAATTTCTCTAATTCTTTGCTTTAATTCTGCTGTTCTTTTTAACTCTTGAGTTGTTTTAGGTAAAATCAATTCTTGAATAATCAGCGTATAATCAAATTCAGCTAAAATTTCATCTGGTTCGTAAGCTAACTCAAAATAAGAACGAAAAGTATAATCTCTACCTTCTTCCAAAATTTTTCTTTTCGGCATCAGATAGACTCCTGATTCTCCAAGTTAATGTCCCTACAATGTAAACAGGTAAAATTGATTCCAAGTAGCTCGGTGTTGAAAATAGTAATTAGAAATAGTGATGGGGTGAGTAGTGAATAGCGTTCGCGGAGCGTGTCCGTTAGGACATAAAGTGCGGTCTTGGGGTCTCCCCAAGTGGAGCAACTTTTCAAGAGAGTGAGTAG
>JBCCSG010000062.1:0-26806 GCA_039200565.1 Cyanobacteria bacterium P01_D01_bin.50
ATCATCTTCATCAGAAGGGGGAGGGATCATCTTGAAAACATCATATCCGCGAAAATTTGCATTCTCCGGCATCATGCTAGCAATAATAATTGCCGAACCTCCCAAAGCAATACCTGCTTCTAGAAAAATCCCGGATACAGAATTTTTTTTGAGATCTTGTAGACATTCTTCAAGGTTGATAATTTTCTCACAGGAAAGATATGTCCAATGGTTCTGCTGAACTTTACGTGATATTTGAGAAAGTTTCGCTGACAAATTATAAAGCTTGAATTTGTTAATTACTTTTTGTAGCATTTTTATAATTAAGTACTAGTATATTACAAATTTATTTTCTATTTTTTAATTCCTGTAGCAAATATTCGAGGAGGACTCATCATACTCCATATTTTGACATCCGAAAGCCCCTGCATAATTACATCCCTGAATGAATGTATTGTAAATCTATAATAATCATGTGGTGCGTCATGAATAGGAAATGTCATTGTTGTACGTTTAATGAGATCTGGTAACTTAAATATTGACGCAATCCTTCTAATCCTATTACCTGAAGGTTTTTCAATTAATCCTGGTGCGTTAATAATTAAAATTCCCCCTGGAGCAAGCACGCGTTTAATTTCATTGCAAGCCAGCCAGAAATCAGGGATATGTTCAAGTGTTGAAGAGGAAACAATTAAGTCAAAGGAGTTATCCTCAAAAGGCATAGATCTAGCATCGCCAGTTATAACTTCCACTCCAGCAAATGAACCAGATTCTTGCAAGTTAATTCCCATCTTTTTAGGTACTTGTTTGAGTTCATCACAAGTAAGAATTCCATGTCGAGTTGGTAGGGCACCTACTTCTAAGGCTGCTTGTGGTAATTTCTCTAAACTCCGAAAAATATGGCGGTACTGATTTAAAACTTCATCAATCATAAGAATTACTAATTATTTAGTTATACAAAGAAATTAATCGACAGAAATATTCTTAATATACTATTTTGACTACATATAGATCTTAAATTTTTTCTCGTTTTTGTTTCAGAGCTTTTATGATTTGCAGTATTTCCAATAAAGTATGTTTCCCATTAGGAATAACTATCCATATTGCAAAGTAAAGCAGACTATACAAAATCAAATTTATAACCAACGCGATCGCATTATTTGAACCAAATGGAAGTAACCGATCAATTCCAATTAATGCAATCGCCGCACCCACAGAGGCAAAAGCTGGTAAAAATAGAGTTTTTGCTAATTCCGTCAGTCGTAGTGGTGTCCCTTTGTAACAATAAGTAAATCCAGCTACTAGAAAAAATGGTCGTGATAATCCATAAGCAGCAGCTACACCGATAGCTCCCCACTGAACACCGATAACGAAGAAAATTATATTGAGAATTGAGGCAACTACTCCCCAGCGTAATTGACGATCAACCCTACCCAGAGATTGATAAACCCATCCTATGCCCACACCAATTGTGGCATTAAAAGCGGCTGGCATGAGAAACTGAAAAATGGGTACTACACCTAACCATTGTTCTCCAAGCACCATAAGAATTACTCGATCAGCACAAGCAAATAAAAAACCAATTATCGGCATCCCTAAAGCGCTTATCAACAGAATCGCCTTGTAATAATACCTGCAATACTTCTGAGGTTCAGTTTGGAGACTACTAAGCGCCGGAAGAGCCACACTTGTAATTGGAGTGTTGATTTGCACAATTGGCAAAAGCACCAATTTGTAAGCTTGAGCATAAAAACCCAGTTGTTGCGCACCCCAATACTGGCCAATTAGTACATTGTCTAAGTTTCGAGAGAAAAAGTTGACAATATTAAAACCAGTCAGATTGCCTCCAAAGGCTAGCATTGAACGAATATTAGAATTTTGCACGGGTAAAGAAGGCCGCCATTTACAGGCAATCCAAACCCCGATAGCGTTAGTAACCGCAATTGCTAATTGCATGATTACTAGTGCCCAGTAACCACCTCCATACCAAGCAGATACAATAGCACCGAGTACGCCTGCAGACATTGATATAACTTCAATTTTGGCGAGGCTAGTAAAATTCATCTGCCTTCGCAGCAATGCTTGGTGTTGCACAGTTAAGCCACCAAAAATAAAGCTACTTGTTAAAGCAAGAGTAATCCAAGTTAAGCGTGGTTCACCATAAAACCAGGCAACAAAGGGTGAGGATACTGCAACTACTAATGCGGTGGCGCAACTGATGGCAAAGTTAATCCAAAATAAGGTGCTAACCTGTTCGTGATCGATTTGTGCCTTTTGGATTGTCGCTGTGGAAAGACCTAAGTCTTTAAATAAACCGGCAAAACCAATAACCACCGCCACCATGCCAATTAAACCGAAATCTTCAGGGGCAAGCAAACGTGCCAAGACAACAGTGGAACCCATCTGTAAAATAAATTTACTAGCCTGAGCGGCTATTGTAATTGCGCCACCACGAACTGAACGACCTTTTAGGTCTTTTTTTAAATGGTCAGTACGGAAGTATTTTTGATTATTTACCTTGGGAAATATTTTTTTCATTAACTCCTATGCTTATGCCTTAAGCAGATTATAAATCTCTGCTATTACTTCAATTTCTAGATAAATTAGTAACTGATAAAGTTGAATTATTAGAGGCTATAGGTGTGTAAACCCGAGTTAATAGTTTAACCCTTTAAACTATTTTCGATTTCCTATCTAGTGAAACTACCAATAAACTGCCGCACGACCTTTAACTGCTTTAGAACTTGAATATAGCCATTATTTCCAAACCAGCGCATCAAAAATATAGCTATAGTTAAACGAAAGTTTTCTCTAGAAAAAATTAGTAGAGGATCGTGCTTAAAAGCTTGAGCGCGAAAATATTCTGCTTTATTGCAATCCGGTGCTTGATTTTGAATACATTTCCAGGCAAATAAAAAATTAACAGCGCTATAACTTTTATTTCGTAAATATAAAAGTTCAAAGGGAACTGATTCAAAAGACTTTTCAATTATCAGGCGAAAATTGTCTATCTTCTTGATATAGTGTTGGGATTTATTATTTGGATGATGACGATAATAAACTAAAGGTTCTTTAATCGCTGCGAAAGAATAATTCCTCGAAATCCTAATCCACATTTCCCAGTCTTCTGCAAATCTTAAATTTTGGTCGAAAACTCCTAGTTTTTCAAAACAATCGCGACGTACCATTGCTGCACTACCAGACCACACAATATTACCTTGCAGCATTTTTTCCCATACATAACCTTCTGAATGATTGCTATACAATTTACCTAGATCGTTGCCTTTTGCATCGATTGATGCTACCCATACATAGACCAAACCAACATCTGGATTATTGTCTAAACAATATACTTGTTTTTCTAGCTTGCTTGGTTCCCAAAGATCGTCAGAATCGACAAATGCAATGTATTCTCCTTTAGCATGAGCAATTCCAGTATTTCTTGCGGCAGCAGCACCTTGATTTTTTTGAGAAACTAGCTTGACTCGATTATCTGTAATTGTATTTGCCCATTGTTCTATGTTATCGGAACTACCATCATTGACAATAATTACATCAAAATCAGTAAAGGTTTGCTTCAACACACTCTCTACCGTTTTGGGAAGATAGATCATTGCATTATAAGCAGGTATAATTACGGAAACTTTTGTCATGATATTTTTCCTACTTAAATTAAGTTAAAAAATTTGGTTCTTCAGTACATAGGGCCGCGATTATTTCTATCAAAAAAGACTGAAACTCCTGCTGTGAATAAATTATCCCGCTCAAAGAAGAAAATGTAAGATTTCCCTACTTTCTATTCCACTTTCCTATTGCTCTTCTTTGAGGGTAGAGGGGGGGTAGAGGGGGTAGAAATGATTGACTCTTAACTCCTAACTCCTAACTCCTAACTCCTAACTCCTAACTCCTAACTCCTAACTCCTCTCCATTTTCCAATATTTTGCTTCCCAACCTAATACCGCAAACAACAAATACCAGTAGAAAAACAAAGTTGTATGAGTCCAAACATTATCAGTAGCCATTCCCACAAGCATTGCCACAAAAATAGCGATCATAATAAAAGATAGTCTGCGGCGGGGACTTAGTAGAGGAGAATTCCGCAAACATTTAATTAAACGAAGCATTTTTACTCCTAAAAATACCAAAAAACCAATTAATCCGATAATTCCTCCTTCTGCTAAAAACCGCAGATAATCGTTATGAGCATAGTTCTGATAATAAGTTATATACTTACTCGTACCCAATCCATATCCTAAAATAGGCGATTGTTTCCAAGCATCTATCAAAAAACTCCATTGAGCAATTCGCCAATTTGCACTATTTCCATCTCCAAATGCCAATAATATTGTTCGCGATATATCTAAATCTTGATTAAATACTGGCGTTTCTAAAAGTGCATTTAGCTTTTCATTTCCAAACTCGGTACTCGCAAATGCATAAAATACAACTACAATAAATAAAATCCCTCCAATTAATCTTAAAAGGTTTAATTTAGGTGAAATCAAAGCAATAATAAATATAGTAAACATGAATAAGCTGGTTAACGAGCGAGTCATCGCCATCAAAAAGGCTATTAAACCTAATAACATCATCCATAACCAGCGGTTGTGTGCATGACCTAATTTCCATAGAGTTAAGCAAATAAATAGGAATAAAAAGCTTCCAAAAGCACTAGGATGGCCAATTGTTGAATTAACACAATTACAAGCAAGCACGGAAGGAAGAAGCGAGGGTGTGAAAACCTGTAATAATCCAACAGTCAGCGGTACCAATGTGCTAAAAAATAAGGCAGAAATCGCTTTTTGCGGATGAACTCTTCCTTTTAACTGCATAACTAGCAGATAAACCATCAACCAGGAAAATATCCGCACCCATTCTCGAATACCGTCTACTACATAGGTAGTTCCCAACAACCCCCAACCCAATAGTGGTAGCACTAACCACATGCCTAAAAATGCAACCCATCCTCCAAAAAACCAGAAAAATTTGTCCGTATTAATCTTTCGTCTTAATAAGATTTGAACTATTACATAAAGTATAACCAGCCCATCTAATCCAACCGCAAAAGCAGCAGGTACTTGTTGTGCAGAAAAAGGATCGAGGGAACTACGTAAAACTAATAAAGTCAATACAGCTTGTTCAAATCGAGCGAAAAAGAACACCAGTACTGTAACTACACCTAAAAGCAAACCAATATAAATAGGTACCGCACCAGCCCCAAACCCCACAGCTAAACCAATTACAACCCCTGCCATTCCCACTAACAGCGACGTATAAAAAGAAGGATTTAATTCTTTATGATTTAACATTTTTAGTTCTTAATCACTTTTTGTTAGGGAATAGAGAGCAGTTGTAGAGACGTAGCAGCGCCACGTCTGTTATTGAGTTAGGAGTTAAGAGTAAGAAGTAAGAAGTAAGAAGTAAGAAGTAAGAAGTAAGAAGTAAGAAGTAAGAAGTTAGGAGTTAGGAGTTTTGACTTTTAACTTCTCCCCATCTCCCCATCTCCCCATCTCCCCATCTCATCTACTCCTTCCCCCAGAAGTCAAACTTCTTGTCGGTTGGTAACTGTTAACCGGATAGCGGTAATATTTTTCTGTCAGATTGGACATTCCATTAACTACGATTCCTAAAATCGATATCTGATTGCCAGTTAATTCCGATACTGCTCTTTGCAGCATTTCTTTATTCGTAAAACTAGGACGTGTGACTAAAACTACTCCATCACTCTGTTTTGCTAAGGTCGATGCATCAGCACAAGCACTTATAGGAGGAGTATCTATAACAACTAAATCGTATTCTTTTGCAGCCTCTTCTAGAATCGATTTCATCGTCACCGATTCTAATAACTGCGAAGGTCTACCGTGGAAGGAACCGCAAGTCAAGACATCTAAATTTTCTATATCTGTTTTCTGTATCGCATTAGAAAAACTTCTGGTACCCTCAACAATCTCAGTAATCCCTGGCTTTGGTGGTAAATTAAACAAAGTATGCTGAACTGGTCTGCGTAAATCTGCGTCGATGACTAGTGTTTTTCGAGACAACATTGCCGAAACTGCAGCTAAGTGAGAAACTACTACCGATTTCCCTTCACCGGAAATAGTGCTGCTAACAACGATTTTGTGCAATTCATCATCACTGCGAAACTCCAAAGTTTTAAACAACATGCGATAAGGCTCTACCAAACCAACTTCATCTAAAAATCTGTCAGCGGGTTCTAAAACTAGAGTTTTTCCAGGTAAACGGGGTAATACTCCCAACAATGGTAAACTTAATAATTCTTCTGCTTCCCTCGCATCTCTGAGGGTGTTATCCATCAATTCAAGCAGCAAGATAACGCCAGTAGCTAAAACACCCCCAAACATCGTAGCAAGAGCCAAAATTACAGCTTTTTTTGGTGAAGCTGGTTCTAGTGGAACTTTAGCTTCTTCTATAATGCGGATATTGCTTACCTTTTGCGCTTGAGCAATCCTTGCTTCCTCTAATTTACTTTGCAAAAACTTTAAACTTGAAGCGGCTTCTTCCCGTTGGCGGATAATTGTGGTTAAAGGTTGCTGTTTAATTGGTAATTGAGCTAAACGAGTTCTTAAATTAGAAGTTTGTGCTTGTACGGTTGCCAACTTCTTCTCAATAGACAAACGTTCAACTTCATTCGTAATTAATTTAGAAGTCAACTCCTGAGAAAGTTCGTCAGATGCGATCTTATTTGAAGGAACAGCTTGATTTGAGGATGATACCCTAGCTAACTCTTGTTGATACATCTGACGGAAAGCATCCCGTTTTTCCACCAACTGTATTAATTCGGGATGGTTGGAAGTAAACCGCAAACGCGCTTCTACCAATTCCTGTTCCAAAGAAGCTAAATTAGCTCGCATCTTAGTGATTTCTTCATCCATACCGCTACGTACGGAAGAATAAGCACTACGTAAACTACCAGCATCTGTAATTCTTCGTAAAGAATCCTCCTGCGATCGCGCTTGTGAGAGTAAAGCGGTTAAAGTTCGCTCTTGTTGTTCGAGAGATGCTAAATTTTCAACTAAAGATTGAGTTTGCTCGGTAAAGGAAACAATACCACTAGCTTGTCTGTAACGATTTTCTGCGGCTTCAGCTTGTTGCAATTTTGCCCTAGCAATGGGAACTTGCTTATTTTCCAAAAATTCCTTAACTTTTGTAGCTTCGGAACTGATAGCTTTAATATCGTAGTCAACCATAGCTTGAGATACGGCATTAAGCAGCGAAGCT
Source organism: Cyanobacteria bacterium P01_D01_bin.50 (assembly GCA_039200565.1). Taxonomy (GTDB): domain Bacteria; phylum Cyanobacteriota; class Cyanobacteriia; order Cyanobacteriales; family Nostocaceae; genus Rivularia. The sequence goes on from JBCCSG010000062.1 coordinate 7,219, forward strand.
GCTAAATGCGGATCTTTATTTTCATAGCTTAATTTAAGAATATTAGTTGCAGGAACTATTTTGACGCTCAAGTTTTTACGTAAATACTCCGCACTTAACTTGTCTTCATCAAAAGTCTGCTCATCATTCCCTTTGTATAAGTGAAATATTTCAATCGCCTTCTCCAAAACCCGTTGCGACTTCACTAACTCAGCCCTATCTGCTAAGGGGCTAGATCCACCAGGTATAGCATTACCAATATGAGTTAAATCTCTACCCAATTCAGAAACACTCACCTGTTTTCCTGTTAGCATCAACCGTGTCGAGGCTTCATAAACGCGCGGCGCAACACTCAAATAAGCAAAAGCCCCACCAATTACCGCAACAAAAGTAGCCAGCGCAGGCAAACTTCGCCGCTTTAAAACCATTAGTAAGGATGAAATACCTTTCTGCATTTTGATAGTTGTTATTTGATAGTTGTTATTTGATATTTGTTATTTGATGGTTGATGGTTGTTGGTTGATGGTTGATGGTTGATGGTTGTTGGTTGTTATTTGATGGTTGTTGGTTGATATTTTTCAATTTTCAACGCCGCAATTCTAAAGTTGATCCTTAACCACTAACCACTAATCTTTTTTCCTATTCCTTAAATACTCCTGCCAATCCCTTCTCAGAATTTTTGGTATTAACTTCCGAAGGTAAGTCTAATAGGTTTTTATATAAATTTAAGGTTTGGTCTGTAATACAGTCCCAGCTATAGTTGACGTTTACATACTTCTGTGCATTATCCGCCATTGCTGCCATATGGATTGAGTTTTGGGTAACCCAAGATAGTTCGTTAATACAAGATTCTAGGGAACCAGCTTCAAAAAGCCGACCTCGCCTCCCACCTATTAATTGCTCATGAGGTGGAATGTTGCTTGCTAATATCGGAATTCCTTCGCGCATCGCTTCTAACATGGCCATCGGTAATCCTTCTACATCTGAAGGTAGAACAAATAACCCAGCGCCCCGGACAATCTCGGCTAAACGCGCTCCTCGCAGTTCACCTGCAAGTATTATTTTGCGGTCCCGTGCAACTTTGTTCAATAACTTTGAGGCAAAGGACTTTGTATTGCTAACACCTCCAGCTAAAACAAGCTTCCAGTTGGATGGTTGTAAGTTTCTGAAGGCTTCCACAAGTAATTCGGGACGTTTTTCCGGTACCAATCGACCTAGAAATAACATATATTGTCCCCTTGAGAGACCTAACTTTCTACCGTAGGAAAAATCTGGATCGGACCTTGTATAGCTAGCTGGTGCTGTCGGAATATATACAGCGTCTCTTCCGTAGGTTTGTAAAAAATAGGTCTTTAGTGCATCAGACACTGTAATTATTCCGTGGGCGTAACGTACTGCTGTTTGTTCGCCCATTTGAATCAAACGGGTAGAAAAATTACCCCATTTTGCCCGTTGCCAGTCTAATCCGTGACAGGTAACGACAATTTTTGACTTAGTTGCAATTCTCGATAAACTTGTAAATAAAGATGGACCGAGAGCTTGAAAATGAACGATATCGTATTTCTTGCCAGTGGTAGCTAATGCTCCTAGCGCAGAAGTAATAAAAGCATCTACCCCTCTCATACCTACATCAGGTAAAGAAATAACTTTAACGCCCTCATAATCGTAGTTCTCGAACCAAGAACTACTGGTATAAGAAGAGCGCGCAAATAAATCCACACTATGACCTTGAGCTACCATGCGTGGATAAACTTCCGCACAATAATGCTCAACTCCCCCCTGTGTGGGGGGTAAGCCTTTTGCACCAATTACAGCAATTTTCATTTTTTGCTCGTCTTTGCTCTCAATTGACTTTAAGTAAGCGCCATGGGCATTTGCGATTGTTCTAAGCGTTTCTCCCAACGTTGCCACATTTGACTGTAAACTTGATTAACTACAGTGCTTGCAGCATAAGGTGCAGCGCTTTTTACGCAAGATTCAACTGGATAATTCTCTGGATGCATTACAACTTGGCGCAAAGCCGAAGCGATGCATTCAGGTGTTCGTGTTGGACAAACAACCCCATTATCCAAAGACAGCAACTTGGGAGTTTCACCAGCTTCTGTGGTTACTATTGGGGTTCCGCAAGCAAGTGCTTCTAAAACCACAAATGGTAATCCTTCAAAAGCACTGGTTAATACAACGGCATTGCAAGCGCGATGTAGTTCGGATAGTTCTTTATGTGGAACTATTCCTAGCATTGTTACTCGCTCGCTTAGCCCTAAAGAACTAATTTCATTACGTACAATAGCAGCCAATTCACCCTCACCCGCTATTAGCAAGTGAATATTCGGCTCGTCTAATGCTTTTATAGAACGTATCAATAATAAGGGATCTTTTTGCGGGTGCAACCTTCCAGCGAACAGCACAAATCTGGTATTTTCGTCAAGGTTCAATTTGTTCGCTAACTCCCGCCTTTGGCGCGAGCGTTGGGAATTAGACACTGGATAAAATACTTCTTCATCAAAAGTATTGTTCAACAAACTTACTCTGTCTGATAAATTAGGATAACGCTGCTTGTATAACTCCATCGAGTCGCTATTACAGGAGTAAATGTGGTCAAACTGTCCAACCAATAACCGCTCTAGGGCAAAGTAAGCTGTAGGGAATCGTCGCCAAAAAATTGCATTTTTATCATTTGCAGATGTCATCTGCTTTTTTATATCATTTTGAATAAATAGAGTTTTCTCCCCTTTCCACTTCAAAGTGGCTAAAGTCGGCTCTATTCTATAAAAGTGCATAAAATCAGAGGCATAGCAACGTCCCATCATCGCTGCCGTGTATTTTACCGTCGTGGGGATCGCACCCCTAACATTATCGTCTTCGACCACAAACAAGGGCAGAAAATCAATCTCTTTCCCTAGGAAATCTCTTTTATGCCATCTATCTAGAAGCTGGTTTTTACTGTCTGCCGTTCCAACAAGTCTCACCTCAAACTCGTCTGGAGCATACTTGATAAAAGTACTGATTAATGTCTGTATTCCTCCAATCGTTGTATTCCAAGGATTGTATTGGTAAAAAACTGTTAAAACAGGCTTACGCATTTCTAACCATCCCGCACAATAATATTTAGCACGCAAATCTTTTTGATCGTCGCGTGACAATAGTAACTACCTATTATTTCCCTTGCTATCTATAATTAGTATTTTGAGCGAAAATTTGACTCCTACCATAGCAGTATTTTGCAGTTACTTAATTAATTCAATCTTGAAAGCAATTTCAGTTATCCTTTATTTATTGAGTACAAATACTTATCACTTCATGAACCACATGTAAAGTAACTGCTATTTCCGCATATAAAATTTATCACACTTTTAAAATCCTAGTATCAATGAACTTCAAAATACCTTAAGCCAGACCAATCTTTATAAAAACTTTATCCAATATGTATACAATGTGACAAATTAGTAGCAAATATGCTATTACGCAATATTTTTTTGCTCGATGAAAATCAAATTAATTAAGATAGGTTGAGAAACTTTATAATATCTTAATACAGAATTCAGTAAAAACCCCCAGTGCGATTAAATTTCTTTTAACCAACAGAAAAATCAAAGATCCTATAAATAGCTAGGTATAAACCATCATTGGACTATCACAAGATGTAACAAAGACTTCATCATAAAGCTTTAAAAGTGAACTTGATATCTGAAGGTATTCGCGAATGGTTCAGCTGTCAAATTCAATTACAGATGAAGATATCGACAAATAACAATAAAAAGAGATACGCACTTAAGTAAGTATACTTAGAAAAATATTGCCAGTATAAAGCAGTGTTCGTTATTTATATATGTCTAATTCCGAACAAGTAAGCAGACTATAATTCTCTTATTTTTCAGTAACCTTCAGTATATTAAAGATGTTTTTAGCTATGAGTAACTCAGTATATAAGGAAAATTTTGTCAAAAATAGTCACTAGATAACTTCTTTTTTAGGTAGCAAATTTGAGACTTACTCTGAGATGTATCTAAGCAATATATTATTGATGCCGAAAGTGAATTAGATGTATAGAAAAATACTAATATATTTCAGTATAATTATTTTAAGAGAAGAAAATCTAAATAACTATCTACACTATCCATTAGAATATCTTTTATAAGTTTTTTTAATATTGTATCAACTCTAGGGTAAAGAAGGTTTCGACGGAGACTTCAATTTTCAACAGTAAGTAAGTCGGCACAAATAAACCAAGCGGTATTACAGCTTGGGTAAATTACCCTCAAACCCTTATTCCTAATCCCTATTGCCTATTACCTATTACCTATTACCTATTGCCTATTACCTATTACCTATTGCCTATTGCCTATTGCCTAATCCCAATTACTATTTTCAATGCCAACCTACTTAGATCGATATTTTTAAGTAACAGTCCTAACTTAACCAGAATATAGGGGATAGATGAAATAATCTCTACTCCCCTATAAATTGTTAAGATTTGGATTTGGCTTCCAAATTTTCTAAACGACTAATAAGTTTTTGATTTTGCTGTTTAAGTTGTTCAAGTTCAGAACGTAAATCGTTTACCGCCCTATCAGATCCAGTCTTTTGAGCCACCTTATTAATTTCGTCCTCAGCATAACGGCGTACGCGCCCATCTGGGGTTTGTTCAGCTAAAGTGCGTAAAATTCCAATAGCTTTTTTATTTTCCATTTGCCCCAGTGCTGTTGCTACCGCAATTTGGGTTAAAAAGAAAGTTTCCTGAGAAAGTTTGCTTAACCTTTCCAAAATCCTTTCCACATTTACGGTACTTTGCGCGACAGAAATTTTTCCTAAAGCGCGAATTGCTCCCAAACGCAAAGGTTGCGGTACACCTAATTTGGTGTAATCTAAGACTAAATCTAAAGCCGCCTCCGAAGTTTTGAATTCGGCTAAACCTGCGATCGCACCATTTCTCACCACTTCATTCCAACCGGCTTTTGATTGCAAAACATTTTCTAACAGCTTTAATGCGTCAGCTTCGTTTTGTTTATCTTCTCCCATTGTCGCAGCAATCGAACCGATGGAATTAGCAGCAGCAGCTTCAGTATAATAACTATCATCCCCAGCGATGAGAAATTTTTTCAAAGCTTCATAGCTAGAGTTAGTTTTGATTTTACCAAGTGCTTGTGCTACAGCTCGTCGCACGTAAGGATTTTCATCTGACAAATACTCAACCAGAATATCAAAAACTTGGTCTAAATTCACTTCTGCAAGCTGCTTGACAACTTCTACACGCACACCCCAGAAAGCATCATTTTTTAACGACTCCGATAGTGCTTTGACAACTTCTAATCCACCCTTCTTCGCCAAAGCTCCCGCAGCATAAATCCGGGAAACGGAATTTGCATCGTGAAGTAATTGGGCTTTTAACTCCGGTATGGGATATTCCAAAACAACAGTCTTCAGGTAATGATTGCCCACATCAAAGCTGATAAAATCGGGTTTTTTCTCCACAGGGAAGTAAAAACTTTGCTCCTTCTCATTTACCCGCACCGTAAAAATTTTCAAGTCTTCGGTTCCATCTATATAACCCAAACCGATGGGAATTCTTAAATCGAACAAACCTTCGTTATTTTTATCCTCCGAAGTTACCTGAGTTTGGGTAACCGTCACCTTTGCCAGATTTGCATCTCCATCCCAAGCATAAGCAACTTTAAAATCTGGATGTCCCCCACGATACACATATTGGTCAAAAAGAAAAGTTAAATTACGACCAGTTGCTTTTTCAATTGCTCGTAATAAGTCTATCGTTTCCACAGTTTGGTGAGCATTATCGTTAACAAACGTAGCCATCGCTCGCCAAAATAAATCTTCTCCCAACTGATCTCGCATCATATGATACACACATGACCCTTTTTCATAAATATGGCGATCGTAAAGTTCGATAGCTTCTCGATAAACATGAGTTACCATGGGACGACGATAGCGACTTCTATCTTCAGCAATATAACGGCGTGCTTGCTGTAAACGATAGTAATCCGCTGTTTGAGAACAATATTCATGTTCAGTCCACATCACCTCAGAATAAGAAGCCATCCCCTCCTTAACCCAAGCATGGGACCAATGTTTTATTACTACCAAATCGCCAAACCACTGATGCGCCAATTCGTGAACAACTAAACTTTCAGCGTTACGGTTATCAACGACTGCTTTTTCATCGAGCAAACATCGATCAGTTAACAGCGTGGTAGAAGTATTTTCCATTCCCCCAAAAATGAAATCATCAACGCAGACTTGAGCGTATTTAGGGAAAGCATAAATATAACCATATTTTTCGCTGAGAAACTCCATCATTCTAGGAGTTTTACCCATAGTGCGTTTAGCATCTTCTTCCCGACCCTTATCTACGTAGTAGGTAACGGCTTTGTCTTTCCATTTATCGCTTATCTCAGCGAAATCACCGACAGCAAGAGTCATCAAATAAGTAGGATGAACCTGTTTTTGCGACCAATGATAAACTTTATTATCCCCATCTTCCGAAGTAGCAACTAAGGTACCGTTAGAAATCGCCATCATTGATTTGGGAACCGTTACGCGAATTTCTGAAGTGGATAATTGCCCGGGATAATCAAAGCAAGGAAACCAAAAACGTGAATCCTCGTCTTCTCCCTGAGTCCAAACTTGAGTCGGTTTATTGGGATAATGTTCGTCTGGTTGAATAAAATAAATACCGCGTTGGGGCTTTTCTACGGAATAAGCTATTTTTATTTCAACTTCCTTGTTAAATTGAGTCGGAGAACTAAGTTCGATATCTAAATGTTCGCCATCATAATCAAACTTCTGTGGAGTTTCTCCCACAGCAACCGACTCAATATTTAAGTTGACAGCATCCAACTGTAAGCGATTTACCCCGTTGCGTATTGGTACTAAAGTTATTTTACAACTACCAGATAGAGTTTGATTGGGTATATCCAAACTCAAATCTAGCAAAATATGCTTTACCTGTCCCGGTTTATCTGGATTGTACTGGGGCTTTGCACCCGGTAAAACAAAAGATTTGTGGCGTTGATTTTGGGTATCGAAATGTGACTTCAACATCTATGTCTATTTACCTTCTATTGCGAGGCATTCTCACTGAATGCTGAATTTTAATTTGGAAAAATAACAATTGCGGGGCGTTTTATCGCTCAACAATTAAGTCGCGCTTACTTCATACACTCCTCTACCTCAAAGCGCATTAACTATTTTACGTCTTAACGGTTTTTTCCTGAGTCGAAATACTTCAGGCTGGATTTATATAGATTAGAATTATTTGTCACCAATACTAAAACTTTAATTGATATGACAAAAATTCGTTGATGAATTAACACAATTACTTGGTAAATTTTGTCAAATTTCTAAACCTATAGTGTGTAGAATTACTAATTTTATCAGTAAATACCGATAATCTGTTAGATGAAATATGAAGTATGGAAGGTGAAGGGTTCCCATAAAAATTTTTTTCTTCTAAAAAAATTCTTATGGGTGCCCGTGAAGGAAAAATATGAAAAGGGCACCTAGCCGTTAGCTAAAGCTTTCATATAGCGCTTTGATGTTGCTTAAAACCTAAACAGCTGCGTACCTCAACTAACGAGGTTATCATCGGCTAAGGCTAAAAAATCAAGACAATAGGAATCAGGCAGCGAAAAAAGCATCATTATAATTCTTAATCAATATTTATGTTGAATTTAAGAAATATGAACCATAATTTGCACTCAGGCTAATTCTCAATTCCTACCTGTTAACTTTTTATTTCATTACTGCCAACTTATTAAAAAATACTGTAATGTCTAAACTTAAGCCTAAATTTTTAATTCCTGCTATCGGTGCTGCTGTAGTTGTAATTGGCGGTATTGCAATTTATTCATATTTGAAAGGTGGCCCATCTGGGGGTATTTCCGATGCTGCTGCTAGTGCCAAACTAGTTCCAGATGATGCGATGATGGCTACTTATATTGCCACAGATCCACAAGTTTGGTCAAAATTGGAACAGTTTGGTACTCCCGAAGCCCAAAAATTGGTAGCAGCGGGATTAAATAGCTTTAATAAAAATTTGTCAAGTGATGATAGCATTTCTTATGATAAAGACCTAAAACCTTGGGTTGGTGGTGTCATGGTAGCCGTATTACCGCCACCAAAAGTCCAACCGGCGCAAGATAAACCCCAAGCATCGGCAGCAGAGCCGAATATCTTGATGGTAGTGGGAATTAAAGACAAAGTAGAAGCCTTAAATTTCGCCAATAAACTCAAGCAGCAAAAAGGCGTTAAAAGTAAAGAAATCAAGTATAAAGGTCAAGCAATCCAAGAAACCAAAGGTAAAATAAGTACTACCTATAGCACTATATTAAACGATCGCGTATTATTTGCTCCTTCTCAAAACGCCATACAGCAAGCAATAGATACATCTAAAGGAGAACCTTCATTTCTGAATAAACCAGGAGCTTCCCAAGTTATAGGAAATAACCTCAATTTGGAGAATACTTTAGCACAAGTTTACGTACCCGATTACGCGGGTATGATGAAGCAGTTAATGGAGAATAATCCGCAAGTTCAACAAATACCGCCGCAAACCCTAGAGCAGTTGAAGCAGATAAAATCAGTAGTTGGGGGTATCGGTGTTGACGAGCTAGGATTGCGAGTTAAAGCAAATACCAACTTAGACTCCCGACTAGTAAAATATCACTACGAAAAAACACCCGGTAAAGTATTATCTCAACTTCCCCAAAACACCATAGCTGCCCTTAGTGGAGGAGGCATCAGTAAATGGTGGACGGCTTTTGCAGAACAAGCAAAAGACAATCCGGATCTTAACATAATGCTGACTCAAGTACGGGGACAATTAAAATTTGTCGATATCGACTTAGATAAAGAAATATTTGGTTGGATGGATGGGGAATTTGGTATAGCTGCTATTCCTACAACTCAAGGATTATTAAAACAAATTGGTTTCGGCGGTGCATTCCTATTTCACACTAGCGATCGCAAAACAGCATCAGCCACATTTAGCAAACTAGACAATCTCGCCAAAGCCCAATCAATCAAAGTAGCCCAAAAAGACATGGAGGGCAAACAAATCACAGAATGGCAGATTCCCGGGCAAGGTGCAATACTAGCCCACGGTTGGCTAGATGAGGGAACCGCACTACTAACCCTAGGTGGTTCAATCGCTGAAACACTTACTCAGAAAGGATTTCAACCCCTTAGTAGTAGTGAAAGCTTCCAAAATACAACAGCAACATTACCACAAGAAAACGGCGGTTATTTCTACCTAGATATGGAAAAAGCCCTACCAGTCGTAAATCGTCTCTTCCCACCACCAGCAGAAGCAACCGTCATCCTCAACTCCATTCGCGGAATCGGCGTTACCGCCACCAGCCCTAAAAAATCCTTAACAGAAATGGAAATGTTACTAACACTAAAACGTAAAAAATAGGGCATGGGGAGTTAGGAGTTAGGAGTGAGTAGTGAGTAGTGAGTAGTGAGTAGTGAAGAGTGAGGAGTGAGGAGTTAGGAGTTAAGAGTTAGTAATTAAGAGAGCGGGAATTAGCAATTAATAATTCCCCCCATCTCCCCATCTCCCCATCTCCCCACCTCCCCATCTCCCCATCTCCCCATCTCCCCACCTCCCCATCTCCCCCTCTCCCCATCTCCCCATCTCCCCCTCTCCCCTTAATACTTTTGACTTTTGACTTTTGACTTCCCCTCCTAGGGCGCTCATTACTTGTTAAATATTCGTTTCAAGTTAAAACACAATTCCCTGATGCGGCTTATTATTCTTAGAGGCAAACTTTTTCCTAATTCCAAAATCAACAAGTAAATTAGCCAATATTACTGATGGTTATCGCTGCAAAAAATACTGTACCACTATCTATACGCTTGATAAATGGATTGCTGGGAATCAAGCCAATATACGCTATAGCTAGACATCAAGCCCGTAAAATGATCATAAAACGCGGGGAAAGAATTGGTGTACCCTGGAAAAAACAAGTAGAAGAGATGAAAGCCGTTGATTGGGAAAGTCAATTCAAGAAAGTAGAAAATCCCAATGTTTCTTATCCCGATTATTTCCTAGATTCATTCCACGGCTATGAAGAAGGTAATATGGGCTGGAAACCCGCTTTAGAATTAGAAGTTGCAGCTTTGACGGTTCACTCTAAACTTTTTAATAAAGCTGGTGAATTAGAGGGAGATTCAAAATTAAGGGCTTCTTATCACAATATACTCAAACCACAAATTCCCGAACCACAAGACATATTAGATTTGGCTTGCGGTGTTGGTTTAAGTACCTTTGCTTTACAAGAAATTTATCCCCAAGCCAAAGTTACAGGTTTAGATTTATCTCCTTACTTCTTATCAGTTGCCAATTACCACTCGCAACAACGTCAAACTAATACTAATTGGGTTCATGCAGCAGCCGAATCTACAGGTTTACCGGATGCTTCATTTGACTTAGTTTCAATTTTCCTAACCTGTCACGAATTACCCCAGTCTGCAACTCGAAAAATCTTTGCAGAAGCAAGACGAGTATTGGGTCCTAATGGTAACTTGGCAATTATGGATATGAACCCCCAATCTGAAGTTTATCAGAAAATGCCGCGTTACGTTTTGACTTTACTCAAAAGTACCGAACCTTGTTTAGATGAATATTTCACTTTAAACATCAAACAAGCTTTAATTGATGCTGGCTTCCAAACTCCCACAATTACTCCCAATAGCCCCCGTCATCGTACGGTGGTAGCTAAAGTCGCAAAGTGAGAGAAAAGGGAGAGGGAGAGAGGGAGGGAGAGATAATTTTTAACTACTCACTACTCACTCCTAACTCCTCACTCCTAACTCCGCGAGTTCCTTATCCAATGCCCCATCTCCCACCATATTTATGCCGCAAACAATTTACGTACCAATGGCTTGGGAATAAAACTAAGTCCTAAAGCTGCTATAGTTCTTGTATTAAACTTTTGTTGAATCAAAGCATTTACAAGTAAAGGTCTTGCTTCTTTTCTATTTTCATCCCGCAATAAACCGATGGCTAAAGTAGTTTGTGCGTGTAACCACCGACTGTGAAAATAACTCTTAAATTCTTGTAACGCTTCATCTTCCATAAATTGACGGAAGCAGAACATTGTAGCCTTTGCACCTCTAATTTTAGCCTTAATATTTTTACTGCCAATATTCATAGTTTCAGATAGTGCATGATTGCGATATTTACTTAACCTTTCTGGAGAATAATACGCTCCAGCACCCGAACGACAAGCCATATAAGTTAAATATAAATCCCAAAAAGGCCCCGCCTGTGGAGGAAATTTATCCCAATCGATCGCATCTTTCCGAATCACCGCTGCAACGGAACTAGGCACAGCTTGATTAACTAACGCAATTTCATAAAAAGGTTGATATGTTCCTTTTTTTAACCGATCGCGCTTCCACATATGAGTGCATTCTTCTGTGGCTGCATCATCAATATTACTGCTGCTGTCTATGATGTAATGGTCACAAAAAGCTAATGCTAAATCTTGATTGTTATCCAGTTGCGGCACAAGTTTTTCTAAAAAGTCCTCATTCCACATATCATCATCGTTAAGACTAGCAACATATTTTCCTCGTGCTTCTTTTACAGCACTAATAATATTGCTAGCTACCCCCAAATTCTTTTCATTCCGACGAAATCGAATTCGTGAGTCATTAAAAGATTCTACTATCTCTTGGGGACTTTCTGGGCTACAATCATCAGTTACAATAATCTCAATATTTTGATAATTCTGATTGAGAGCGCTTTGAATCGCTTGTTTTAAATAAATTGAGCGATTGTAAACTGGCACAATTACGCTAACCAAAGATTGTTGAGAACCTATTTGTAAGGACATAATTTGAATTCCTAATATTGGGTAGATGAATCTTTATAGTATAGATATGTAAGCTCGATGATGGCTTATTATTTCTATAGCAAGGCTAGGGATATTTTAAATAAATTTATATCATTTATTAATGTAGAGAATTCACAGCTTTAAAGGTATTCAAGAGAAAAATTTTCAGATAATTAATATTTGCTTTAATTTAAGCTACTGGAACGATCAGGATTTAAAGCAGTTTTAGAGAATATAGCCGCAAAGCAAAAATCCTAGGGTTTTTTATAAAATTAGGAATGGTCGTAACTGGCACATTTTCTTTGTAGGAGCACGTGAGACTTAATTAAATTATCAAGGCAGTTATAAGGGTTGCAGTGTCATGCTCCACATAAAGCTTGTGACGCTTGCGGTCATTTCTGAAAATGATAATCTCCCTGCTAATTGGGGGGGTAAATGTATCAGCAAACATTTAGTAAAATTATAAATATTGAATCTACTAACTACTAACCTCTAAAGACATATATTTGGCAATAAAAAACTTTTAAAAAATAAAAAACATCTCATAAATAAAATCGGCTTCAACATCCCTAATTCTAGCAAACAAATTAAATTAACAAGATAGTTAGATACAGTATAGCGAAATATTTTCTGTAATTTTAGAGATTAAACTTATGTAATTCTTTTCCTATCTATAAGAAATTCTGAAGTATTGAGATAAAAAAATAATTTTTTTAGGGAAAATCTTAATTTTAAACAAATATTGTATCCGATACCCTATAAGGATGCGGCTACAAAAACTAAAAAAAACTCATCGGCTTTACTTGTTTAGCCCCAAGCTTAGAGCCTGCAGGCTTTTTCAAAAATTGGAATACTTCCTTATCAATACCCTTATTTTGAGAATAAGGTGATAGGAGTTTGTAAATAACTAATACAGTACGGCGTAAATAAAGTATTCATTTCAGACGGTTGAAATCCTTATCCTATTTGACTTTTGACGAACGCAAGCGGTACTAGTGCGATATTTTCAGTCGTCAATATTTGGCGAAACTATTCTCATAGGCATTGAAATAAGGTAAGTCTAATTAGCTTTTAATTTCTCCTTTAATTACTGGTTTAACATAGGAAAGTTCATTGCATTACCACATGCATCTAATTTTCCTTGAAGAGAGATAAATAAAACATAATCATGTAAATATTAGGAGAGATTAGCACAAATGTGAACAAACGGGAACTATTTCAATATTCTTTGCTTTACGGGGAGTTTGCCAAAACAATGCGGATGACTTGCCAAAAACAGAGTCTAGGGATTTATAAAGCATTACATAAGTGTCCCGAAAGCAGAATTGAATATTCCTTAAAGTTTAACTTCTTCGAGTATAAACTAATTCCAAACCTGAGCGTGTCTTGCTCTTAATTTTATTCTTCCGAGTTTGGATAAATTATACTTAGTCTCAAAGTGAGACTACCTCTTTTAATTTATAGGAATATGAATCACAAACTCTGTACCTTCGCCTTCTGAGGAAAAACATTCTAAAGTGCCACCATGAATTTCTGTAATAATCTGATAACTAATCGAAAGTCCTAAACCAGTACCTTTACCTTCTGGTTTAGTGGTGAAGAAAACATCAAACAACTTCTTTTGTACTTTTGAAGGTATTCCATTTCCATTATCAACAATACTAATTCTTACTTTTTGATCGTCGATTAATTTAGTATTAATACGTATTTGTGGAATTGCGGATTTACTTGCTTCTACTCCCTCCTCAATTGCATCAATGGCATTCGAGAGTAAATTCATAAATACCTGATTAAGTTGCCCAGGATAGCATTCTACTTCAGGTAAATCGCCATACTCTTTTACAACTTCAATTTTCGGAAAAACTTCGTTAGCTTTCAAGCGATGAGATAAAATCATCAAAGTTGTGTCAATACCTTGATGAATATCAGCAGTTTTCTTTCGAGTAGCATCTTTGCGTGAAAAATTACGTAGCGAATGCATAATATCGGTGATGCGCTCAATACCTAGATTCATGGAAGCAATCATTTTTGGTAAATCTTCTAATATAAAATCTAAATCGATTGCATCAATTTTTTTTGTAATTTCTTCAGGTGGATTGGGTAAATTTATTTGATAAAGATTTAATAAACTGATTAAGTCTTCTAAATAATTACTAGTATGTTCTAAATTTCCAGCAATAAACCCGATAGGATTCTTTACTTCATGGGCTATACCAGCAACCAACTGTCCCAATGATGATATTTTTTCAGCTTGCATTAATTGGAATTGGGATTGTTGCAATTGACGATTAAGATTTCGCAGTTTTAGCTGCACATCTACTCGCGCTAGTACTTCCTCGTAATGAAATGGCTTAGTAATATAGTCTACAGCTCCAAGCTTAAAACCTTTGATTTTATCGCTTGTATTTGTAAGAGCAGTCATAAAAATTACTGGAATATTCTTAGTTTTGTCATCAGCTTTTAACCGGCGACAGGTTTCAAATCCATCCATTCCCGGCATCATAATATCTAACAGAATCAAGTCGGGAGAGAAGTTTTGCAATTTGTTCAACGCCATATTACCACTGTTAGCAATCAACACTTCATGTCCGTGTATTTGTATGACATTAAACAAAAGTTCGGTGTTGTTGATGTTATCATCAACAATTAAAATGAGGCTTTTTTGTCTTTTCATCATCTCGGTATTAAATGACTTTTTTACACTAATAAAGAAAATACTTTATTTGTCAAAGTTTGTATTTAGCTATAACGACTTTATAATTTCCAAAAAGTTTTTGGATTCGGCTTTAATACCACCAATTTAAAAAATTTCAGTTTAATTTCAAGTTATCTCAATAGTAAATAGGAAATATGGCTACATGCTATAAATAATGCATCCCTCAAATATAATTTAGAGGAATAATTTTTGACAATCAAGCAGTTATCGATTAAATCAATAGATTACTCTATATTCGGTGTTGCCTACTCGGTTGTATGAATTCAAAATTTTGGTTTACATAGAGAAATTAAATTCAACGTCTCAATAGGGTTTTTGAGGATAATACAAAACGGTAAACATACATAATCCATTACTCAATTCAGCAACGCCCTATATTGACTGTAAAAAAAAAGATTATTGTACAATTAAGCGAAAAAATTGTTATAAAAATCGAATTAGAGCTTTAACAGAAATATAATCCTATCAGCTTAAATACCCTTACAGAATAAACAGACACGCTTCACGTACAGTTCAATCTACCCACAAGTAAAATTATTACTGTATAAGTGTTTCATATTTAAAACATTATTTGTAAGCACCCATAGAATCTTGCGCTTCGTAATACAGTTGAGTTGCAATCAGAAACATTTCTTGTCCTGCATGTAAGTAACTTTCATCATAGTTGAGAGGAAAATATTCTAACTCTCCCAAACCATCACCAATCTGATTCAATGTGTAATAGAAATGAGCCGCAGCTCGCGCTAAGCTAGGTGGGTTTGGTAAAGAAATAAAAGTAGTTTGTGCCAGTTTAAGGTCTTCTTTACAATCTTGCAAATAATTCTGAAATTCTTCTAACAACTGATCGTCAAAAGGATCTGCAGCCAATTTCTCTATTTGTTCCTTCCAGGAATTGAGAATATCGTACACAAATTGATTAACTGGCCGATAAACCAAGAGCAACCATTCTTCAACTTGTCGATCGGCATTTTTTCCTGTCTTGCGTCTCTTTTTATATTGCTGTTGTGCTGTTTGATTCCGTTGCTGTCTCTTACTATTCGATTTCTCAAAACTGTAATGTAGTTGTCTGTCGTAAGATTGACGCTTTTGTGCATCGCTCAACACTTCATAAGCAGCATTAATATGTATAATTTTCTCGCTATCCGTTGTTTCTTGATTCACATCGGGATGAAACAACTTGACTAAGCGGCGATAAGCTTGCTTTATTTCCGCTTGGCTTGCATTCCGATCGATATTAAGAGTTTCGTAGTGATTGGACTGTGACATTACTTCAATTTATCGTTCGTTGATCCTACTAACTGACTTAACATCCAAATTTTGGAACAGCGGTGTACTTAAGTATCTTTCGCCAAAACTAGGCTGAATCAATACAATTAATCGCCCTTTGTTTTCTTTACGCTTAGCAACACGAATTGCAGCGCACAAAGCTGCTCCAGTTGAAATTCCGGATAATAACCCCTCTTCTAAGGCCAACCGCCTACTGTAAGCTATTGCCTCATTATCTGTAACAGTAATTACTTCATCAATTAATTCCACCTTTAATATCTGAGGAACAAATCCCGCCCCAATCCCCTGGATTTTGTGAGGACCAGGTCTTCCTCCAGATAACACCGGACTCGAAGCCGGTTCAACGGCGATCGCCTTAAAATTAGGCTTACGTGTTTTTATGACTTCTGCGATACCCGTGATTGTTCCCCCTGTTCCGATTCCCGCAACAATCATATCCACTTTCCCATCTGTATCGTGCCATATTTCTTCGGCAGTTATATCTCTGTGTATTTTCGCATTAGCAGGGTTGCGAAACTGTTGTAGCATGTAGGCATGAGGAGTAGTATCTACAATTTTTTGTGCTTGCCTAATAGCTCCACTCATGCCTTCAATTCCTGGCGTTAATTGTAGTTGGGCACCATAAGCCCGTAACATTGCTCTTCGTTCGGCACTCATAGTATCGGGCATTGTCAACACCAATTGATAACCTTTAGCAGCCGCCACCATCGCTAGGGCTATACCTGTATTTCCAGAAGTCGGTTCCACCAACAGCGTTTTCCCTGGAGTTATCAAACCTTCTTCTTCTGCAGCATTAATCATATTAGTGCCAATTCTATCTTTTACTGATGCAGATGGATTCATGCTTTCCAACTTCATTACAATGTTGGCGACACAACCCTCTGCTGGCGGAATGCGATTTAACTGTACTAAAGGAGTCCGACCAACTGCTTCTGTAATATTACTGAGAATATGCATAGTCTTACACTTTGTTTCAAATTTTCAACTGATAATTTTTTATTGATAATTAGCGATCAATAAGCTAATCTACTTTTAACTTACTGCGATTAAAATAGACAAGCTGCCTGTCTCACAAGAGTTGTATTTTTGAGTCCGGTGAAAATCAAATGAATAAATGCTATGTAACTTCCCGATAAAAGCTTATATATATCAATACATACCTATTACCCTACATTTTTAAAGAGATATAACCAAGTGTTGAATAATTAACTTAATATATTTTGCCGCTTCTAAAAATCTAGACGAAGTTCACGGGCACCCATAAGAATTTTTTTAGAAGAAAAAATTCTTATGGGAACCCTTCACTGAATCATTTTTACTAATCTGAAACACGCCTATAGGTAATGGTACTTTCATCTTTCTATTTGGTTGGATATCTCTCACGGAATACCCCACTCTGAAATACCATAATAATTGTGTAGCTCTGGGAATTATCATAGGACACCAAGAATTTGATTTAGTTAATTCTAGGGTGCTTATAAGTATTTCTAGGACTGTGGGGTCTCCTGCTGTAGGAAAATATCAAGTTAAGCTTTGATGGAAAGAGTAATATTTCATACATTTGAAGCGATCGACAAGAAATACGATTGCTGCGGTACGATCGCTGCTTGCTTACCTTTTGCTTTACCTAATTTAGTAAGTCAATTTAGCTTGTATATGCCATACTTACCTTAACAATGGTAATTCACGGTTGTAACAAATCGATTCTAATAATTTAAAGAAGTAAAAATAAACCCAACCACACAAAATTATTGCATATTTACAACATTTTTAATTTTTATTTTAATTGTTATTTTTTCGCAGATAGATATAAGAAGATATTTAAAGAGTATCTCGTTTAACCTAAATTTAGTTTAAATTACCCCAAATTATCCATTCGATTGAGTGACTTAAACACTCTTCAAAAACATGAAAAGGAGAATATCAAAAGTCTTCGTATACATCCTCCAAGTTTTTAGCAATAATTGGACAATCATAAGTATTAAGTATTAGGTAACCCCATAAGTTGTAATGCATTATTTACCAATCGAGCATTTATTTTAGCTTGTACTTAATCTTGGGAATTAGGTATGTTTATATACACTGACAAATTGTCATTAAATACACTTACAGGTTGAAACCCCAAAACGTCTCAAGAGCTACTAACGCGCCGGCTCTTACTTTCCAATGCCCTTTGACCTCATTTACAATCAAATGTAATACATGATATCCAAATTATTTTGAGAATCTCGCTTTTCACATAAGTCTAAAAGTGTATATTTTTTTAAAACCGAATTTGCAGCTTGACGTGCTTCTAGCCAAATTTCTTCAACGATAGCGCTATCGTCTGTTTTAGATTTACTCTCTTCTTCACAGTTGTTTAATTTATCCAATCCTTCCACACACACAAAAATATCAAATAAGGTGATTTTCCAAGGTTCTCGCGTCAAGAAATAACCGCCTTTTGAACCGCGTTGACTTTTAACAAGTCCACCGCGCCTCAAGGTTGCAAGCAACTGTTCCAAATAGCGATCGGGTATATTTTGTTGCGCTGCAATTTGTCGGATTTGCAATGGTTCCTGTTTTTGATAATGATTTGCTAATTCTAATAATGCCAAAATTGCATATTCTGATTTACACGATAGTTCCACTGGCAGCTTTTATGAAAGTAAAGATTTGAGAGTCAGGAACTCGCGGAGTTTGAATTGTTAACTCATACTCGAAACTCATAACTCCCAACTTTCTCTAGTATACTCCGGTTCCCCACTGGGGTTTGCAGCTTTTTCCTGGCTAATAAATTGCTCCCCACTTTGAAGGTGAGGAGCAACTTATTTTAAACTCTTAGATTTTCGTTGGTAATCTAGAATGTAAAGGTTGTTCTGAGAGTACCAATGAATACATCGTCATTATCATCATTCTGTCCAGAGGAAGTTTGATATATAACGCCAGGTGTAATAGAAATATTATCGTTTACACGATACTTATAAAATCCTTCAATGTGATAAGGAACATCACCATCTTCAGCACCAGCGACTAAGTTTCGATTCAGCGAGTAGGGTTGTGCGCCTCCGAAGATACCCAAAACATTACCTTTTCCACCAAAGTCAGGTAAAGCTATACCAGCACCCCAACTCCAAGCTTCAAAGTCATCGTCAGCACCAAAGCCAGTAACATCATGGTAGGAAACAAAACCACTGATTGAGAAGGCATTGCTTGGTCTAATCGCTGCTGATAAACCGTAGGAATTACTCGAAGATGCGCTATCTAACCTATTTGCTTGAGTTGTACCTACAACAGAATTGTTAACATCTCTGGTAATTTGATTACCAAGATTGTTCGTGGTGTCGGTAAAAGTTCGTTGGGTACTTCCTGCAAATTGACCGCCAGCATCGAATAAATTACTACCTGCTTGGTGATAACCGTGAACATAAGTTGCAGCCAATGCAATACGGTTACTAACGTTAAAGTTTAATTGTCCAAGGGCTGCGTAGTTACCGTTGAATATACCCGAGCCAAGTCCAGGATCGCTGGCTTCGGAACCCAAGTAACCAATAGTTAAAGAACTAGGACGCAGAATGCCGCCACCTTTACCAAATTTGAAGTTTAAGGCTGCACCAGCACCACCACCGATACGATAGATCGGACTTGAGGAAGCAAAGGTAGACAAAGCACCGTTACCACCGTCATAATCCTCGAAGTAGGGGTTAACGGTAGCAGCATAATCGCTATGAATACCGCCGGTAGCAGCAATATAAAGTTGAGCTGGACC
>JBCCSG010000063.1:0-26356 GCA_039200565.1 Cyanobacteria bacterium P01_D01_bin.50
AAGTTACGACAGTATCAAAGTGTCAATTCGGAAAAAAGCTTAATTGGCACAATTAATGGCTTGGTAAAAGAGGATCAACATCACCCACCCATTTACTTTGTAATGGCAAGGTTTTGGAACCAATGGTTTGGTGATTCTGTGACTCTAAATAGAATTTTAACTGTTCTAATTAGCTTATTAGTATTTCCTTTTATTTACTGGCTTTGCCTGGAACTTTTTCAATCGCATTTGACAGCATGGATAGCAATAGGATTAACGGCTGTCTCTCCTTTCCATATATATTACGCGCAAGAAATACGGGAGTATAGCTTGTGGGGAGTAACAACTTTGTTAATGAGCGTGTCGTTACTGCGAGCAATGAGATTAAACACAAAATCATCATGGATAATTTACGCAGTAACTACAATAGTAGGGCTTTATTCTGCTGTATTTTCTGTGTTTGTTATGCTTGGGCATGGAATTTATGTCGCTTTCACTGAGGGATTCCGACTGAGTCGAAAATTTATTGCCTATTTACTAACATCATTTATTGCGGTTGTGGCTTTTTTGCCCTGGATTTTGGTGGTTCTAACACATCTGGACAAAATCAAGGAAGTAACCGCCTGGATGGATACATCACTGCCTGTAAAAGATTTAGTCAAACGCTGGATATTCAATCTGCAATCTGTCTTTTTTGAAATTAATTTTTGGCTTCCAGGTTCTGTAAAAACTTTGATAGCCATTGCTATGACACTATTAGTAGGATACTCAATTTATGTCTTATCGCAACGAACTTCCAAAAAAGTATGGCTATTTGTAGTTACTTTAATTGTACCAATTTCACTTAGTTTAGGTCTAGCAGATTTAATTTCTGGCGGAATACGTTCAACTAATGCTCGTTATTTTGTTCCGACTTACCTGGGAAGCCAAGTTGCTGTAGCTTATTTACTATCTATTGGATTCACCTCTACAAAAATCAAATTTGGGTTGCAAAAAAAGTTGAGAATTCTAGCTGTCAGCTTAATGGCAGTAGGGGTTTTATCTGGTGCCATTAAATCAGTTAACCCACGCATTATTGAAGATCAACAAATGGCTAAGATTATTAATCAAGCAGATATGCCATTAGTAGTCAGTGGTGAACTTTCTTACAACGGTGGTGGTACTTTTGGTGACATTATGGTGATGAGTCACTTATTAGATCCAAAAGTCAAAATTCAACTAATAATTGACCCTAATGTACCAGAAATTCCTACAGAATTCAAAGATGTGTTTTTATACAAAACACCAGAATCAGTTAAACGCGAACTAGAAAAAAAATACAAATTAAAACCTGCATATAAAAATAAACTTTTATATTTAGAACGTTCTGCATAATATTGCTCATAGTTATTTTTTAAGGGTGTTGTTAATGTACGTGAATTTTAGAATTTATTCTCTAAATCTAATCTGTCTTTATTTTTTGACAACAGCAACAAGAGGTTATTTATTATGGTATCTAATTCAGAAAAAGATGTTGAAATTTCCGTAGTAATTCCTGTTTATAATGAAGAATCAAATCTTGATTACCTATTTGAACGTTTAACAACAACACTGGATAAACTAAATATCAAATACGAAATTATTTGTATAAATGATGGCAGTAAAGATAACACGCTCAAGTATTTGATCCAGCACCATTACTCGAATTCGGTAATCAAAGTTATCAATCTATCTCGTAATTTTGGAAAAGAAGCTGCTCTGAGTGCTGGCATTGATTTTGCGAGTGGTGCTGCCATTATCCCAATTGATGCAGATTTGCAAGATCCTCCCGAACTTATTGGGGAAATGATTAACAAATGGCGCGAGGGCTATGATGTTGTTTATGGAACTCGTCGAACTCGTCAGGGTGATAGTTGGACTAAACGTTTTACAGCCAATCTTTTCTACCAAATTATCGGCCAGATTGGCCACGTACAGATTCCATCGAATACTGGAGATTTTCGTTTGCTCGATCGCCGTGCAGTTGAAGCAGTCAAGCAAATGCCTGAAAAAAGCCGTTTTATGAAAGGCATATTTTCTTGGGTTGGTTTCAAACAAACTTCCATCTTTTACGATCGCCCTAACCGTTATAAAGGAACTACCAAGTGGAACTATTGGCGACTTTGGAATTTTGCAATTGATGGTATCACTTCATTTAGTCTCCTACCTTTGAAGGTTTGGAGTTATGTTGGCGTGATATTTTCTCTAACAGCATTTGTTTATGCGGGAGCATTAATAGTTCGGACTTTACTCTTTGGGATTGATGTTCCTGGCTACGCCTCTTTAATGGTAGTCATACTATTTTTAGGAGGAGTGCAATTACTAACTTTAGGAATAATTGGCGAATATATAGGTCGTATTTTTGAGGAAGTAAAAAATAGACCTCTTTATTTAGTTCGAGAAGTTTACGGTTTTAAGCAAAATACTGAACTGTACGGTGATTTTCAAGTAAATGAGAAAGTATCTACCTCAATAAAAGGCAGTCCCTACAAGTAAAAAAAAATACTTTTGTAGTATTACTAACTTACTTTTTTCAGAGATAAATGTAATGTCTGATTAGACAAACAGGAGCAATATTTCATGCTCAATTCTAAGGGTTTTGTTTTCTTACTGACATTTGTTTGCTTTTTCTTAACTGCTTTAGTTATGCATTTTCTTGGAGGTATTAAGCCAGAGCAACTTCAGGAATGGCTAAAGCAGGCTGGCATTTGGGCACCTGTTTTATACATAGCTCTGTATATTGTAGCAACAGTGTTAATATTGCCTTCTACAGCACTTAATTTAACTGGAGGAGCAATTTTTGGTCTATGGTTAGGTACTCTTTGGACTAGCATTGCTGCAATAACAGCCGCAGTGATATCTTTTGCCGCTAGCCGTAGTTTTGCGCGTAAAGCATTAGTTAAAAAGTTCGCTTCACCAGCAATGGATGCTGAAGTACGTCGAGGGGGAGTATTTTACATATTTGCGATTAGATTACTGCCAATAATTCCCTATGGTTTAGTCAACTTTGCCGCTGGTTTAACTTCAGTAAGCTTCAAGGATTATTTTTTAGGTACAACCCTAGGCACTATACCTGGTATTTTACCTTTTGTATTTCTGGGTAGTTCTGGTTTACAGGCATTAAGAACTGGAGATATCTTGCCATTAATGGGAGCATTATCCTTGATAGGAGTGCTAGTTTTGGGAGCTACTTGGTATCGACGTTACCGAAAGTAACCGGAGCATCACGAGACGAGAATGTAAATGAAATTCAAGTTCTACTTACAAGAAAAAAGAATCATCAACTTTATATATTTTAGCCAAGGTTTTTATGAAAATATCAGTTCTAATCAATAATTACAACTATCAAGACTACGTTGTTGATAGTATTGAGAGTGTTTTAAATCAATCCCATCCTGTAGATGAAATTATTGTTGTTGATGATAAATCAACAGATAATTCCGTAGAAATTTTACAGGAAAATTTTGGCGATCGCGAAAAAGTAAAATTAGTACTCAAAGATAAAAACGAGGGACAGCTTTCAAGTTTTAATGAAGGATTTTTGGCTTCTAAAGGAGATATGATATTTTTCCTAGATGCTGACGATCTTTATAAAGAAAATTATATTGCGGAAGTAATTAACTTTTACAAAGAAAATCCAAAATGTGATTTTTTATTTTGTAGTGCTGAAGTTTTTGGTAACGAAGAAAGAATTGCTAATTGTTATGAAAATACTCGCGATCTTGGCTATTCTAAAATTGTAACTCTCTATAAAAAAGTATGGATAGGTCATCGAACTTCTACTGTTTCAATGCGTAGAAGTGTACTGGAGAAATTTTTACCAATTCCTTATCTTGAAGATTGGCGCGTTCGTGCTGATGATTGCATAGTTTTTGGAGCTTCAATAGTAGGAGCAAGAAAATTTTATCTAGGTCAACCTTTAGTAAAATATAGGGCCCATGGCAGTAATAATCATTACGGACGAAAGAAAGAAAGGACACCCGAATATTTAGAGCGATATAACCAAGCTAAAACTCGTTTATTCTCCTTTTTCTCCGAAAAAATGAATTATGCAAGTAACCTAGATGAACTTGCTCATCTTGAATTCAAAACAATTGCGAAACCAAATGAAAAAGAATTTAATATGTATAAATCTATAGTTAAGCAATCTCAACTTCCTAAATGGAAAAAAGCGATTAATATTTTTTCTATCTATACTCATTTTCTCCAAGCCAGTTATTTTGGTAGGTAGTTTGTCAAAATTAAATTTTAGGCTTATTAGATGTTATTTAATTCATTTATTTTCCTTGCATTCTTCATAATTGTTTACACGCTTTACCTCTTATTAAAGAGTCACTACAAAGCACAAAATATTCTACTGTTGATTGCTAGCTATATATTTTATGGATACTGGGATTGGCGCTTTACTGGACTCCTTGCTCTATCAACAATAGTTGACTTTACAGTAGGAAAATTATTACTAAATTCCAAAGAACCAAGTAAACGAAAATTACTACTATTTATATCAATATTTTTTAATTTATCTATTCTAGGTTTTTTCAAATATTTCAATTTTTTCGCAGAAAGTTTTGCTGGATTATTTCAAATTTTTGGACTGGAAGCTAATTGGGTGACTTTAAATGTTCTGCTGCCAGTAGGAATTTCTTTCTATACATTTCAAACGATGAGTTACACCATCGATGTTTATAAAAGAAATTTGCAGCCGATTAGTAGTTTCCTTGATTTTGCTCTGTTTGTTTCTTTCTTCCCACAGTTAGTTGCGGGTCCCATCGAACGTGCAACTACTCTTATACCCCAAATAATTTCACCAAGATATGTGAAATTAGAACAAATCAATGCTGGTATTTATCTAATTATTTGGGGATATTTTAAGAAATTAGTCATCGCCGATAATATGGCGAGTATTGCTAACTCAGTATTTAACGATTATACCCAATATCAAGGACTCGATATTCTAATTGGTATTCTTGCTTTTACAATCCAGATATATGGAGATTTTTCCGGTTACTCTGATATTGCCAGAGGGCTTTCTAAGTTAATGGGATTTGAATTAATGGTGAATTTTAAGCTACCATATTTTGCTCTTAATCCCAGTGATTTTTGGTTGAGATGGCATATTTCGCTATCGACTTGGTTGCGAGATTATCTTTATATTCCATTAGGTGGTAATCGTGGAGGAATTTTTAATACTAATCGTAACTTATTTATAACTATGCTTTTGGGTGGACTTTGGCATGGAGCTGCTTGGAATTTTGTAATTTGGGGGGCATTTCACGGGTTAATTTTGATTATTTATCGCATCTTTGATAAACAACCAGAACATTTAGATACTTGGAGTGGAAAATACTCTTACCCACGTGTCTTTGGCAAGATGTTACTGATGTTTATCCTGACAAATATTGGCTGGGTAATCTTCCGCTCAAGTTCAATTCATCAAATTTATTATATGCTCTCTAATGTAGGGTTTAGTATATCAGATCGATCTTTACTATGGGGATATGATTTGCTGTTTTTATGCTTACCACTACTTTTAGTTCAAATTTATCAGTATATCACTCGTGACCTATTGATTTTGACAAAATTTAAACCAGTAATTAGAGTTCCAATATATAGTTTTTTAATTATTTGGATTTGTGTTTTTGGAGCTCGCGAAGCAGGAGAATTTATTTACTTCCAATTTTAATCAAAGATTTTAATACAAGAGAAAAATTTAGACTAAATAAAAATCAATGGCGAAATCTAGAAATCAACAATTACCAGAAGAAATTATCAGACCAATAAAAGGTAAAGAATTTGTATTTTCTCTATTAGGAACTTTAATTTTTCTGATTCTTTTTAATTTTGCAGCTAAACTATATTTAAAGGAAAATACAACTAATCGGGCTTTTTGGCTGATTAAAGAAAAATGGGAACTTTTATTGCAGCAAAAAAAGCCTGTTGATTGGCTAGTTTTAGGGGATTCTAGCTGTAATCAAGGAGTAGTTCCAAGCATTCTTAACGAAAGGCTCAATGTTAATTCTATTAATCTTTGTACCATCGGGGATATGTTGAGCTTAGACAATGCCTGGATGCTGGAAAAATATATACAGCGATTTGGTACTCCAAAAAATGTTCTCATAGTTCATGTTTATGATGCCTGGAATCGTGAAGTAAATCGCTCTTTATTAGCAAAGGTACCTTTAAATTGGGGCTACTGGCAGCAGCTTCAGCCACAGCTTGATTTCGGCTTGAGAGATACCTCCCAATTGTTTATTGAAAAATACATCCCTCTATATTCGGAAAACCAAAGTCTGGCATACTCATTAAAGTTTCCTGGGGAGGCGTTTAATCGCAGTCAAAGCTTTCGGCTTGAAGAAGATGGCTTTATGATTTGGGAGAAACCAAACCCTGAGTATGTGGAAGCACAAAGAAAGATGCATATTGATTTCACAAGAAAAAATAAATTTAATCTTTCTAGTACCAACCGTAAAGCTTTAGAACATATCCTAAAACTTGCAGAAAAATATGATTTTAATGTCTACTTAGCAAACAGTCCAATATATGAAAAACTATACGAAAATCAGGATTTTAAAGCTTATTTTACGAACCTTCAGGATACTCTTGATAGTTATGCTGCTAAAAGTTATAGAGTACACTACATCCGAGAGCCAATCACTTTTCCCAAAGAGGAGATGGAAAATGCCGATCATTTAATTTATTCTGCTGCCAAAGTCTATACTAACAGCTTAATTTCGCAAATCGAATCTATTCAGAAGGCTGAGAATTGATGCCAAAAATCATTATATCTGGTGTATTTTTTCCATTCATTTATTTATGCCTTTTATTATGAGGCAATATTTCATAATTAAGTCTAAATATCGGAATCAAGGACTAAATAGCCATATATGTGAAGCAATATGCCATAATATTCAAATTGCTTCTGCCAGCGCCGACTTTTGCGAGTATACCATGAAAATTTGGTTTTGATAAAAACTTATTTTCGTAGCTCCCGATCGTATTTAAATAGTTCAATATACAATAAATCAATATTGGGAATGGTTTTGGATATATGATTTTTCTTCAGTCATAGATTAATTAACAATTTCTTCACTAAATCTTCTCCTACCCCATACATCAATGCAATTAAAATGACTTGATTAAATATAATATCAAAATCACAATGTAGTTGCTAATTTATCCGTAGTAATTATTTGATAGTTTTTAGATAAAATATTGATCAAAAGCTATAGAAACTTTAGTTAACCAATAAATCTCAATTTAAGAGATTTATGTATAACGAATCACAAATCAGAGGAAAATATGACTCGCACTCAAATTACCGATACACTTTTCATTGGCGATGATTGTAAACTAACCTTAATTGGTGGTCCTTGTGTTATTGAATCAGAAGATTTTACCTTAAAAATGGCAGAGGAGATTCGCAAAGTATGCGATCGCCTAAATATTTCTTTTATCTTTAAATCTTCTTTTGATAAAGCAAATCGGACTTCTATTAATTCCTTCCGGGGAAAGTCTTTAGAAAAAGGATTAGAAATTCTTCAGAAAGTCAAAGATAACATTGGTGTTCCCGTACTAACCGATATTCACGAAAGTCACCAAGCAGCACCTGTTGCTCAAGTAGTCGATGTCTTACAAATTCCAGCCTTTCTTTGTCGCCAGACTGATTTACTTTTTGCTGCTGCTGCTACAGGTAGGGCAATTAACGTCAAAAAAGGTCAATTTCTTGCGCCTTGGGATATGAAAAATGTTGTTAAGAAATTAGAAGCAGCAGGAGCTAAAAATATTTTATTAACTGAACGAGGTACTAGTTTCGGTTACAACACCTTAGTAGTTGATTTCCGTTCTTTTCCTCAAATGCGAGAATTTGGCTATCCTGTAGTGTTTGATGCCACCCACAGCGTACAAATGCCAGGGGGACAGGGAAATAAATCTGGTGGACAACGAGAGTTTGTACCTTACCTAGCAAGGGCAGCAGCCGCAGTTGGTATTGATGCCCTATTTATGGAAGTCCACGAAAATCCCGATGAAGCTCCCAGTGATGGCCCGAATATGGTGCCTTTAGCTCAACTTGAAAGCGTACTCAAGGGAATTATCAACGTTCGTAATGCTTTAGAAACTGTTGATTTAGTTGCTCTGTAAATTTTTTAAGTACTATAACTTATCTGCCATATTGATATCAAGACTACAGCTGATGAAAATAATTCTTTCTGACATTTTTTATAGGAGTTATTTATGACACAACAACCTGTGATTTTTCTGCATATTCCCAAAGCGGCAGGAAGCACTTTACTAAATATAGTTAGAAGGCAGTACAACTCCGATAGTATATTTTCTGTTGATGGAAAAAATCCCCTAGAAAGTATTAAACAATTTAAGCTGTTGCAAAAAAATAAGACAGAAGCAACTCAAGCTGTTATGGGGCATATGTATTTTGGGGTACATGAATTTTTACCAAACTCAACATACATAACAATGTTACGCGATCCCATTGAGCGAATTATTTCCTTTTACTACTATGTACTCCGAAATCCAGACCATAATCACTATAACCTAATAACTTCTAAAAATCTCAGTTTAAAAGATTACGTGAAAAGTGGTATTGGCAAACAACTTGATAATGGTCAAACTAGACTTTTGTCGGGAATTGACGCTCTAGATGTTGAGTTTGGAAGTTGCTCTGAAACAATGTTGTCAAGAGCAAAACTTAATATTCAAAAATATTTTTCTGTGGTTGGGATAACTGAAAAGTTTGATGAATCACTGCTTCTGATGAAAAGTAAATTAAACTGGAAAAAGTCGATTTTATATAGAAAAGCTAATGTCACAAAAAACCGACCGAAAAAGTTAGATATTCCAGAAGTAGATTTGAAAGAGATAGAAAAACAAAATGAATTTGATATTGAACTTTATCGGTATGCTGAAGAATTATTTACCAATCAATTGCAAGAGAATTATATAGAGAAGAATTTGCGTCAATTCATTTTTTTGAATAACAATTATCAAACTTATACAAAAACTATTGGTAAGTTCAAATCTATCTTTAGTTCGACTAGATAATTATAGATATTATCAATAATACTACGATGTGATAGTTTATTTGATGTGAATCCCACATGTTTATTTTGATATATTGACCATGAAAAGTATTTCTCAGTATGAACTGCAAAATTGTTTATCTCAAGTAAAACTTTTAGCCTTGGATGTAGATGGTGTTTTAACCGATGGCGGACTTTATTACACAGAAAGTGGGGAAGAGTTAAAAAAATTTAACGTTAAAGATGGACAGGGAATCAAGCTTGTAATGCAGGCTGGTATTGAGGTAGCTATAATTACTACTAGTACATCTGCTGCGGTACTGCATAGAGCTAAAAAGCTAGGTATAAAACACGCTTTTCTTGGTATTGAAGATAAATTAACAACCGTTAGGGAACTTTGTGAAAATTTAAGTATCTCTCTTTCTCAGGTTGCATATGTGGGTGACGATATTGTCGATCTGCCAGTTTTGGATAATGTGGGTTGTCCCTTAACGGTAGCTGATGCAATGCCAGAAAATCAAGCCTGTGCTATCTATATTACCAAACTAGCAGGGGGTCAGGGATGTGTCCGAGAGATTTGTAATCTCTTGTTGAATTCTCCAGCAAACACTAAAATTCAGGCATCTCTAATCAAAAATGAGTAACCAGCAGCTTGTTAAACGAGTTATTACCTGTCAAGGTAGTATTCAGTTTGTTACTGCTTTATCTGTTGTTAACTATCGGCAAAAAGAGCAGAAAAACTTTAATCAAGAATATGAAGACTACCTTGTTATCTACGATCTCTATACTCCTCCGGGACAAATTGAGGAATTTGCCAATTTTATCAAAAAAATGGCTCAATTAGTCCATGAATGGAAAGCTATTAGTTATATAAATCCGACTCAAATTGATGCTATATCTAATCAGTTAGCAACTTCATCTCCGAGAAAAATCTACAGTATAGTTCATCAATTAGTTGGTACTGACTCTGCTGATGAAATTTATCTGTGCCGTAACTGGCAGTTTGGGCATCAACTTCTGATAAATACTTATAAATCGGCCGAAAAAATTTGTTATGGAGATAGTGTTGGTATTTACTTCTCTTCAAATGCTAAAGGTTTATTTGCAGCATCTACTCCACCGAAGCTAAATTTTGGTAGTTATATCAAGAAACAAATTAAAACAGCTATCAGTAAAATTAAGGAAAAACTACAATTAAAAACTGTTTTAAAAAATGTAGAATTTGACATTGGTTATTTTAGCTTGCCTGATATTATGGGAGAGTTACCTCCCATGAAGACTATCATTCTAGATAAATTAGAATTATTAAACACTTTTGATAGACTGGCAGGATTAATAGATGTAGATTATATATTGCAATTACAAGAGAAGATTGACCATCGCCCTGTTTTAATTCTACTAACTTCCAACTTTTCTGAAGCTGAACGGATGTCTTTTGAAGATGAGATTAATGCTTATCGTCAATTTTTGATTTCTCAAAAGATAGAGCCGAATACAATATTGATTATTAAACCTCATCCTAGAGATGGCAACATTAAAATTCAGAAGTTGAAATCAACAGTAGCAGATTTGTTTTCCAATATATTAGTTTTATCAGAACCGCATCTATTCTTTCTACCTTTTGAGATTTTATTTGCACAAGTTTTTCTGCAATCTGATATGTCAGTACGAAATCGGATCGGAGTATTGACATTCAGTTCCGCTTGTCTCTCATTGAAGTTACTGTTTAATGTTCCCTGCATTGTAGGTTTTGGAGAAGAAGTAACTCCTCAATTTTTCTATGAAAATTATGCAGATGGTAGATTAGAGCACGAACAATATTTGAAAATAGCCATCGATAAAATTTGACCGATTGAGTAGTTAATTATAAAAACTACTACCCAGTTTTTTATAACTAAAATACTAACTCTCAAATCTATAATCTTTTAGATTGATATTCGAGGAACAATTGCATCGCTGATATGGACAATCCTCCGCTCTATTTTTAATTACAGGTAATATTTATGGCGCAACTTCTACCAAAAATTTCTATCGTTACCCCTTCTTATAATCAGTGTGAATTTATTGAGGAAACTATTAATAGTATTTTAACTCAAAATTATCCAAATCTTGAATATATTATTATCGATGGAGGCTCCACAGATGGAAGTGTGGAGATTATCAAAAAGTATGAAAAGTATCTGCATTTTTGGTGTAGTGAATCAGATGCTGGTCAATATGATGCCATAAATAAGGGATTTGCCCATTCTAGTGGTGAAATAATGGCATGGCTGAACAGTGATGATATGTACTGCCCTTGGGCATTCAAAACTGTGGCAAGTATTATGTCCGAGTTTCCCGAAATTGAGTGGTTAACAACTCTAAATCCTGGGTTATGGGATTGTAATGGTTTTTGTATGGGTTTTGGCTCAATTCCAGGTTACTCAAGAGAAGCATTTTTAGACGGTTGTCACCTTCCTAAGAATAGAAGTGGCATAGGTTGGATACAACAAGAGTCTACTTTTTGGCGACGAAGTTTATGGCAAAAAGTTAATAATCAAATCTGTATGGACTTCAAAATGGCTGGTGATTTTGATTTATGGGCACGCTTTTTTCAGCATACAGATTTATATGGTACTGAAGCGCCTTTGAGTGGTTTTCGCCTTCAAGCTAATCAAAAAAGCCAACAATTTGAAAAATATCTTCTTGATGCCCAAAAATCTTTATCGAATACACGTAAAGTTTTAAATTGGCGTTCTAATATTTTACGAGATATTCCTAGAAAATTAAAGCTAAATAAAATTCCCAAAATCAAAGATTTAGTTTTGTCAAATTCTGGTTATACCTGTAAAAGAGTAGTGAGAAAAAATCCTGAATTCAAAGATGCCTTCTGGGAAATAGAAGAAAATAAATTTTATTTTTGAGGTATTTGTATATGAAAGTCTTACAAATTAACTATAGCGATCTTGGTCGCGGAGGTGGCGCATCGATTGCCATGCATCGTCTTTATACTGGTTTAAAAATGACTGGTATTGATTGTAAGATATTAAGTGGTATTAAAACCCTTGATTCTCCTGATTCATCACAAATTATTCCTTCTCAAAAATTAGAAAAGGCTCTCAAAAAAGTCATATCAAATACCGGACTTAACGATATTCACTATGTAAATTCTTTCTATCTCAAAAATCACAATTTTTATCAAGAAGCCGATATACTTAATTGTCACATTCTACATAGCGGTTACTTTAATTATTTAGCAATACCATCACTAACTAAAAATAAACCTGCTGTTTTCACTCTCCATGATATGTGGAGTTTTACAGGGCACTGCGCCTACAGTTACGATTGCGATCGCTGGAAAATTGGCTGTGGTAAATGTCCTTATCCAAATACTTATCCTGCTGTGGCTAGAGACAATACTCGTCTAGAGTGGAAACTGAAAAACTGGGTTTTTAGCCGCCCTAATTTGAGTGTTGTGGCTCCTAGTAATTGGCTGGTTGAGCAAGCTAAACAAAGTATGCTTAACAGTTTACCAATTCATCATATTCCTTATGGTCTTGATACACAAGCTTATCAACCCCTTGACTCCGAGCAATGTCGCTTTGTACTGGGTATTCCACCTAATAAAAAAGTTTTGATGTTTGGCGCTGAAAGTTTAAAAGACTCGCGCAAGGGTGGAGATTTATTAGTTAAAGCACTCTCTAATTTACCTGAATCTCTCAAAGCTGAAACAATACTGTTAACTTTAGGGCACGGCGGTGAATCTATTTCGGAAACTGTAGGAATGGCAAATTTAAATCTAGGCTATGTGAGTAGCGATCGCCTAAAATCCATTGCTTTTTCCGCTGCTGACTTGTTTGTTTTTCCTACCCGTGCTGATAACCTACCCTTAATACTACAAGAAAGTTTGGCATGTGGCACCCCAATAGTATCATTCAAGGTTGGAGGTGTACCTGATTTAGTGCGCCCTGGAATCACTGGCTATTTGGCTAGCCCGGAGAATGCCAATGATTTTTGTAACGGCATCGTACAACTCTTGGAAGACCAAAATTTGCGTAATAGCATGAGTAAAAATTCTCGAGCGATCGCTGTTGAAGAATACCATCTAGAGAGACAAACTCAAAAATATATTGATTTGTACAAAAACATACTAACTAAATAATTTTTTTAGGTAATATACGGATAGAACAGGGAACAAATTGAATAACTAATATAGTGGTTTTCGATTGAGTACGGTACAGTTAAAACTCCTCTACCCAGATATTTTTTAGAAGTTTTCTCTTAAGTACCTCTCCCAGGTTGCAGGGAGAGGCTTTAAATCTAAAATCCTGTAGTTTTTCTGCAAAGAAATATTATTCTTCTTTAATCAAGTCAAACATGATTAGTATTATTACACCAGTTTATAACGGTGAAAAATTTATCGAGTTTTGTATTAAAAATGTTATCGCTCAAAATTGTCCAGATATGGAACATATTATCGTCGATGGTGGCTCGACAGATAAAACTGTAGAATTAATTGAGCATTATGCACAGAATTATTCTCACATTCGCTGGATTTCTGAAAAAGATAAAGGACAGTCGGATGCAATGAACAAAGGCATTGGCATGGCGAAAGGTGAGATTTTATCTTTTTTAAATGTTGATGATTATTATGAGCCAAATGTACTGAATCGAGTATTACAAATATTTAAAACTCTACCAGATCCAAGTTTGCTAGTTGGTAATTGCAAAATATGGAATGATGAAGAGGAAATGATTCAAATCAATAAACCTCAAAAAATGCATTTTCATGATTTGTTATTGGGATGGGATATCAACCCTTTTCCTGCTAATCCATCTGCATATTTTTATCATAGCTCAATACATGAAAAAATCGGTTTATATGATATCGAAGATCGCGATGCAATGGATTTACATTTTATCTTAAAAACTGTACAAGTGGCAACAGTAAAGTATGTAGATGAAACTTGGGGAAATTTTCGAGTAATCGAGGGTACAAAAACCTTCAATAGTAATCAGAGTGGTGAAACACTTAAGCGAATAAGAAGAATTTTAGACAGTTATCGTCAAAATTTACCTTTTGCTTTGCGCGTTCAATTAGCTGCCAAACGTCAATTTTATAAAAAGAAAAGAGGGTTTGAGCGCAGAGTTAAATATCTAATATCCAGATGATAATTTTTATCTATCTAACTAATTAGAGGCATTCAAAACTAAGCTTTCATTTTAGAAACCAGAGGATAAACCTTATGAATCCGAAAGTGTCTATAATTATTCCTACTTATAATACTAGTAGTTACATAACCAAAGCAATAGAGTCAGCATTAGAACAGACTGAAAAAAATATTGAGGTGATTGTAGTAGATGATGCTTCTAGTGATAATACCGTAGAAGTTGTCAGAAAAATTCTTGACAAGCGATTGA
Organism: Cyanobacteria bacterium P01_D01_bin.50; assembly: GCA_039200565.1. Lineage (GTDB taxonomy): Bacteria > Cyanobacteriota > Cyanobacteriia > Cyanobacteriales > Nostocaceae > Rivularia. Next base: position 14,433 of record JBCCSG010000063.1, read on the forward strand.
AAATCTTAGTTAATCAAAGTAATCAAGGACCTAGTTATTCCCGCAACCGGGCGCTACAAGTGGCTAAAGGTGAATGGGTTGCTTTACTAGATTCAGATGATTGGTACGAGCCACAAAGATTAGAAATACTGCTGCATGCGGCTGATGTGGAAAATGCAAATATGATTGCAGATAATATGCATCTAATTAAAGACGATGCAGAATATCCTCATAGTACATTTTTTGCTAATGAAGGAATATCATTTAATAAGCCAACAAAAATAGATACTGTCAATCTAATTGATTTAAGCCTCAGTATTACAAAACCTTTAATTAAACGTGATTTTTTAGTTCAACATTCTCTCCAATTTAATGAAGCATTGAAATATGAAGAAGATTTTTTTCTTTTCCTATTTTGTCTTTTAAAAGGAGCAATCTTTGTCGTAGTACCCGAAGCTTATTATTTTTATCGTACTCGTACAGGTTCTCTAATGACTAAACAACGAGAATTTTACGAACAAGCTTACAAGACAAATCGCTATCTTTTACAGCAAGATATTATTAAAAAAGATCCGAAATTATTGCATTCTCTCTCTAGACGTTTTTTTAATATGAAAAAACAAAGAGGATACTATAGAGTCAAGCCATTTATCAAGAAAAGAGCTTTTTTTGCAGCATTGATTGAGGCAATCAATAATCCTATTTTCTTTTGGGCATTATTGGTAAGAATCCCAGTAATTTTCAAACATCACACGCCAAAAATTTTAGCTATATTTTATCAAAGTTTTGGGAATAAGAAAAACGCTAATAAATAAGAATTTATAAATATCTTATTGTCAAATTGATTCTCGAACTATTGCTCTTGAAGACTATTCTCTAAAAGCTAAAGTAAAAAAATTTTCTCAGTTATTGTAAGGATTAAGGTACAAATAAGTGAATCCTGTAGTTTTCAGTAATGTCACAGATATTATACTTCTTAAATTAAATTAAACATGATTAGTATTATTACACCAGTTTACAACGGCGAAAAATTCATCGAGTTATGTATTAAAAATGTTATCGATCAGAAATGTCCGGATATGGAACACATTATTGTAGATGGTGGTTCAAAAGATAAAACTGTCGAAATAATTAAGCAGTACGCAGAGAAATATCCACATATTCGCTGGATTTCTGAAAAAGATAAAGGACAATCCGATGCAATGAACAAAGGCATTGCTATAGCCAAAGGTGAGATTTTATCTTTTTTAAATGTTGATGACTTTTATCAACCCAATGCATTAAATTCTGTATACAAAATTTTTCACAAATTACCAGAGCCAAGTTTACTTGTCGGAAACTGCAATCTTTTAGATAATAATGATGAAATCAAATCTGTTAATAAACCAAAAAGATTGAAAATTGTGCAATTATTAACGTTTACAGATTTTTGTATTTTTCCATTAAATCCATCGGCTTACTTTTATCATAAATTTTTACATCAAAAAATTGGACTTTATAAAGTAGACGATCATTACATGATGGATTTAGACTTTATCTTCAAAGCTGTGCAAAATGCGAATATTAAGTATGTAGATAAAGTTTTGGGTAATCATCGACAAATTGAAGGAACTAAGACTGTTAATCTTGTTAACAGTGGTAAACATTATCAACATCTTTCTAGTCTGCTAGAAGCACATCGCAAGCAGCTTACTAAATTTCAAAAATTTCAAATTATTTATTTAAAGTTTTTCTATACTAAACTAGATAAATTATTTTTTATGTATAAAGAACCACAAGCAATATTACCATACCTGAGAAATAAATTCATGAAATAAATTATTTTAATTGAATATATTTGATTAATTGATAATGAATATTAAAGTTTAATTAATAAATTAAATAAACTCAATAATAAGTGTAATGAAAAATCCTAAAAATGAAGGAAAAAATCAAAGTACAAATCATTAGTCGGAGTTTCCCCCTAAATAATAATATGTATGGTAGAGACGCATACATATTAGATTTTTTTCGCTATTTACAAAATGTAGATTGTGAAGTTGAGTATGTGTCAATTGACCCATCACCTATTGATAAATATCCCTGGTGTGTCATTCCTTCTACATTAAGAAAACCGACAAACGTCAGGGTACGAAAAAATTTACAATTAGGTCGTTTTTTGCTGAGGTTTAATGCTTTATCAGATTGGATTACCGGACCATTACGATTTATTTTCCATCAATTACCTCAGGAAGTAAAAAATATATATCGTTTAGCGATCAAAATTTTACAAAAAAAATACAAACAACAAATAACTAATACAAAAAATGTCAATGTTAAAGATTGGCAAGATGTTTTAGCAACACCAGAAGAGATTGATTTTGCTAAAGCTCAAATCCATCGCTTTAGACCAGATGTTGTAATTGTTAACTATGTATATTTAGCTAATATCTTAGATAGTCTACAGAGTGATGAAAATATCCTTAAAGTTATACTAACTCACGATGTATTCCACCAAAGAAGTGCTCAACTCCAGAAAATAGGTGTTGCAATGCATGATGGTAACTGGAACCTAAAAGCAGAAACTGTACAATTAGAAAAAGCCCAGGTACTATTAGCAATTCAGAAAGAAGATGGTGAAGTCTTCAAACAAATGGTAGGTAAAGACAAGATAATTATTAATATGCCTATTTCTGCCATTCCTCACTCTCATACTATTGAACAAGTACCCGATCGTTGTTTATTTGTGGGTAGTAGCTCGCAGCACAATTCTTATGGTTTGCAGTGGTTCCTGGAAAATGTTTGGATAAACATAGTACAAAAAGTACCCAATTGCAGTTTACACGTATGTGGTAGCATTTGTGATTCAATTCGAGGAACATTTCCAAATGTTCGCTTTCTAGGCAGAGTAAAAGATTTGAAACCCGAATATGGGGCTGCTGAGGTTTGTCTGGTTCCTTTACTGGCTGGTAGCGGGCTGAAAATCAAGCTCGTTGAGGCAATGTCTTACTCTCGTGCTTGCGTTTCAACTAGTGTCGGAATTCAAGGATTACCCGAAATTGTAGGGAAGACAGCAATTCTTGCAGATACAGCAGATGATTTTGCCGCTGCCGTGCAGCTACTCTTAACCGATTCAGAGAAGCGCCAATGGATGGAACGGCAAGCTTATGAGTATGTAACAGAGAAATTTTCTCCACAATCATCTTATCAACCGTTTGTAGATTACATTCATCAACACTTCCACTAAGAAGTAAAAGCTTCGTTTTTGTAACAATAATGGGTAAACAAAATGAAAGTAGATTGGTTAATTGTCGGAGCAGGATATTCAGGCTGTGTACTTGCTGAGCGGATTGCGACTCAACTTGGACAGCGAGTACTACTGGTAGAAAGAAGAGACCATATAGGCGGAAATGCATTCGACTATTATAACGAACATGGCATTCTGATCCATAAATATGGTCCGCATATTTTTCACACTAAATCTAAAAAAGTTTGGGATTATCTGTCTGAGTTCACTGAATGGCGTCCTTATTTCCATCATGTTCTAGGGGTAGTAGAGGGTAAGAAAGTTCCTATTCCCTTTAATCTCAATTCTCTGTATGAACTCTTCCCACCTCACTACGCTCAAAAGTTAGAGGATTTGCTTTTAGAACACTTTGGCTTTGGGGTTAAGGTACCGATTTTAAAGTTACGTGAAAGTACCAGTGGCGATCTTGGTTTTCTGGCTGACTACATCTATAATAATGTCTTTCTCCATTACACAACCAAACAGTGGGGATTGAAACCAGAAGAGTTAGATCGGGGAGTAACTGGGCGTGTTCCAGTATACATTAGCAGAGATAATCGATATTTCCAGGATACTTACCAAGCGATGCCTAAGTATGGCTACACCGAGATGTTCCGGCGAATGCTCTCTCATCCCAACATCAAAGTGTTATTAAATACCGATTACCGTGAAGTAGTCAACGATATTCAGTTCAACCGGATGGTTTATACCGGGCCAATTGATAGTTTTTTTGACTATATGCATGGGGAATTGCCTTATCGCAGTTTACGCTTTCATCATGAAACTCTAGATCAAGAGCATTATCAAGAAGTCGGTACAGTCAACTATCCTAACGAATACGAAATTACCCGAATAACTGAGCAGAAGTATCTTTCCGGGCAAACTTCACCCAAAACGACCTTGGTAATGGAGTATCCACAGGCTTACATACCCGATCAAAACGATCCTTACTATCCTATTCCCCGCGAAGAAAACCGCAAGCGTTACGAGCTTTATGTCAAAGAGTCTCAAAAACTTAATGGTAGTGTAATCTTTGCTGGAAGGCTTGCAGAATACAAGTATTACAATATGGATCAAGCTGCTTTGCGGGCTTTAGGGCTATTTGAAAAACAAGTGTGTAAACAACAGGATATTACATATGCTACAACAGCTTGAGAAAGTAAGACCCATAGAACTACCCCCACTAACTTCAGCTCCTTTGATATCAATTCTGGTGCCAAATTACAACTACGCAAGATATATCGGCGAAGCTTTAGATAGTGTTCTTGAGCAAACCTATCCTAATTTTGAGGCAATAGTTTGCGACGATGGTTCTAAAGACAACTCTTGTGAAGTGATTGAATCCTATGTCCAGAAAGATTCTAGGATTAAGCTAATAAGCAAAGAAAATGGTGGTGTCGCTAATGCTTTAAATGTGGCCTATAGCGAAAGCAAAGGTCAAATAATTTGCATCCTGGATGCAGATGATATTTGGATGAATAACAAGCTCGAAAAGGTTCTGGAGCTATATAAATCCGATCCTACCTGTGGTTTTGCTATTCATAATGTCATTGAAATAGATGGAGAGGGGAACTTGCTCAAAACAACCCCCAAATATGACCGTCTAGCTTCAGGCTGGATGGGACAAATTGCTTTGAAAAATGGTGGATTTGTCTACAACATACCTCCAGCTTCTGCATTGACAGTAAGACGAGAAATTGCGGAGAAAATATTTCCACTTAATGAAGCGTTTACACGGAATGCGGATAGCCTTATATTTCGTTTTGCTCCATTTATCACAGTAATCGGGGCTGTTGGGGAAGCATTAAGTAAGTTCCGCTTACATGGTGCAAATACTACTTCTCAGATGATTTTGACAGCAGATTTTTTAGAGAAAGAGCAAATTACTTTGCAGCGTGTTCACAAAGAACAGAAACACTTCCTGGGAAATGTTTATGGCCCAGAAATTGCAGAGAACTTAACAGATCTCGAGTGTAGTCTATCTATCTGCCACGATCGCTATTTGCTTTGTCGTCTTAAGGGAATGTACAAGTCGGAACGTACACACATACGCCAGACGATTATCAATCACCCTGAGTTCAAGAAATGGTCTTTATCCAAGAGATGGCTGTTCAAATGGGGTGAATATTTATCAGATGAGATGTTTGAGGTACTCTTTGAACAGAAGTATGGTTCAACTCGCTTTAAGCGTTTATCGAAACGGTTGATGAAAAAATAGACTGTCCCCGAATGCATCTACTTTTACAAAGTTAAGCGAATTATACAAGGATTTGAGCTTACCGACTTGGTAGGTTAAGTTCGCTACAGCTTAATATTTCAACAGACTCAGAATTAGTGGCAAGATTAAGCTATTTTTAAACTGGCAAAAAATTTAACTCAATCCGTTAAATTAAATACTTATAATGCTACTTCCCTGATATACTTCTTAAGCTAGAGCCTTTTTATAGGTTTTTTACTAGTAAATTTTCTTACTATCTTAGGAATGACCGCAACTGGCATATTTTCTTGTAGGGGCACGTGACACTTAGAGTTAATTTCAACCTGTTAATAAGGCTTTTACTGTCACGCACAACCCCTGTATTGTGACAATTGCCTAAGTCCGGTATCTGTGTATTTTATAATTTTATGTAAAGAATTTCAATAATAAATATAAAGTTTTCAATAATCTCCACTAGAATGCTGTAAGAATAAGTACTGAGTGTGTAAAGTATAAAGTATAAATTTCAAGAGTTATTAGGGAAGCTAAGCATTTTATTTTAAACCTATTGCATCGATCTGTGTTAGTTGCTGAGCATTACTAAAATCATCAAAGAGTCAGGTTTGGGGCTAACCTGACATTTTTAGTGTAAGTCATCAAGGGTTCCCAAGATAATTTTTTTCTTCTAAAAAATTATATTGGGTGCCCGTCAATGCAGGCATACATCAAAGGGTGCTGCGCGGCTACGCCGGAAGGCTGGTAATGAAAAAGTTATATCTTTGCTTGCAAGAAAGGCGTAGATTTTGGGGTAGGTATACTCAGACTCTTCTAGGATTCATGTGGTTAGCGATGGAACAGTTGATAAAACACGAGGCAATTAGTTGCATCCAACTGCGAATAGTCTTGAATAATCAATTTTTATATTGTATTGCTAAGTACTTGTTTATTTTTGCTTAATTAAGTTGAATAGCAACGGAGGTGATGCAACAGAAGCAAATAACTTTTTATTTTTATCTTTATACAATTAAATGACTTATTTGGATGAAGATAAATTGGGAGAATTATCTAATTTCAAAGCTTGGTATCAAGTGAACTTTTATTCAAGTTAGATTGTTTCGCGATCGTCAAATTTATCCGGATTCTTTAATTTTATCTTAGGAAGTTAAATTGTGCGTTTCCTTGCTTTATTTTATACAATAATTCTGACTATATTGTAGGGATAAATTATTCTTATACATTGATTGTTTAGATCCTATATTTGCTTGTCATCAAAGCGAATACTCAATTATATAACTGAGTACAATCAAAAAGATTATTAGTTTAAATTAATTCACCAACCTATTCTTCCATGAGCTTAAAACAAAAAGCAGTAAAAGGTTTAATTTGGTCTGCGATTGAAAGTTGGGGCGGTAGAATAATTTCTGTATCCATTTTTTTCTTACTCGCTCGCCTTCTCGATCCTGAATCTTTCGGTTTAGTTGCTTTAGCTAGTGTTTTCATAAATTTTGTTCAACTTTTCGTAGATCAAGGATTTTCTCAAGCAATTATTCAACGTGAAAATTTAGAACCAGAACATTTAAATAGCGCCTTCTGGATTAATATTGGAATAGGTATATTACTAACAATATTAACTCTTGGCTCTGCTGATTTTATTGCTAATGGATTTAAGCAACCAGCGCTAGCACCAATTATCCGTTGGTTATCTTTAGGGTTTTCGTTAAGTAGTCTTAGTAAAGTTCAAGAAGCAATCTTACAACGGCAACTGAATTTTAAGGCTCTTGCTTCACGTTCATTATTCGCGTCTATTATTAGCGGTTTGATTGGTGTTGCAATGGCATTCACGGGATGGGGAGTATGGAGTTTAGTCGTCAAACTTCTGATATTTGGACTCATGCAAACTATATTAGTTTGGTGGGTTAGTGATTGGCGGCCAACATTCAAAGTTTCTTTTACTCACTTCCAGGATATATTCTCTTTTGGTATCAACATATTAGGATGGAGAATATTCAACTTTTTAACTCGTCGCTCTGATGATTTTTTAATTGGATATTTTCTTGGAACCACTGCACTAGGCTACTATAATGTTGCTTATCGTTTATTATTAATGATTACAGAGCTACTGATAGGGGTTACTCAGAAGGTTGTAATACCAGCTTTTGCAAGATTACAAGCAGAACCTGAAAGATTGCGTAATGCATTCTATAAAGTAACACAATTAACAAGCTTTATATCTTTTCCTATATTTATTGGTATAGCTGCATTAGCACCTCAACTGATTAGATTATCTCTTGGAGAAGACTGGAATCAAAGTATCCCAATTATGCAAATTCTTTCATTTGTTGGTATCCTTCATGCAGTTAGTAACTTTAATGATTCTATTATTTTTGCAGTTGGAAAGCCTTCTTGGAATCTCAAGCTGAAAATCTTAAGTGCTATTGTAATTGTTAGTGGCTTTGCTATTGCTGTTCGCTGGGGAATTGTGGCTGTTTCTGCTGCTTATGTAACTTCAAACTACTTGTTATATCCTATTTCAATTTTGTTAGTTAATAAGTTAATTAAACTTGACTTGAAAAAATATATTGGTCAGTTTAAAGCATCATTTTTTGCAACAGTCTTTATGGTTTTATCTATACTTGGATTTCAATACATGATTGGAAATTCAATTAATCTATTGATTTCACTAACCCTAAGTAGTGTAATTGCTTTATTTGTATATTTGTTAAGTATATATTTAATTCAACCATCTTTGATTAGCGATCTAAAAAAAATGGGTAAATGAATTTTATTCAATTCAAAAATATTTAAATGCCCACCGAAACTAAAATAATTTACTCAACATCAAATACACAGGAGTCCGGTTTTTATTTATGGTATATTTTTGAGACCTTAGCCTTGCTATATCAGCTATGAACATCATATTATCAAAATTGAAGTAAGATTATTCTATTAGTCACAAAAGGGGTGAAAAAATGCTAAATCAAGTAATAAATAAAATACAGCTACTTCCTTTAGTAGAACCATCTAATTTATTACCAAGAATTAATGTCAAATTAGCAAATGATTGGGATAAAGAACATGGAGTAAGAAAAAAATTAATAGTTAATCATGAATATCGTTTTCTTTATTGCCCTATCCATAAAAATGCATCTAGCAGTATCATTAAAGCCATACTTACTATAAGTAAATCAAATAAAAAGGAAAAACTATTAAATTCATCAAGAAATACTATTCGTACTTATATAGACTTAAATCATAGTTTGGCTAATTATACTTATGCACAAGCATTACAAATAATTAATAGTGATTATTTTAAATTTGTAATAGTCAGAAATCCTTGGGCGCGATTAGTATCAACTTACTTAAACTTATTTGTTCGCTTATTTGAAAAGAAACAGATAACACAATTAGCAAAGGATTCTGCAAAATATATATACGGAGAAGATGATTTTGAAAAATATGAAGATTCTATAAAATTTGAACAATTTGTACAGTATGTCTGTAATACAGATGACAAGATTATAGACCCACATTGTAAATCGCAGTACTTTTTTCTCGGAGGTCTGAAATACGATTTTATTGGTCGCATGGAAAATCTATCACATGATTTAGAATATATAAAAAATAGACTGAATTTATCTTTAGAATTACCGAAAGTAAATAAAACTGATTATTCTACCCCATCAGATATAATCAATAATTATCCAACTCTATCTGCATCAGATCTAAGAAGTTTAAAAACCGGATTTCCTAGTTATCAAAATTTTTATACACCAGAATTAATTGATTTAGTTGCTGAAAGATACGCGAAAGATATAGAAATGTTTGGATATGAGTTTGTATGATTACTAAACAGATTTTAATTCATCAAATTTTTGCGTTCTAAGTTCCGTTGAACGAGCATTCATTTCGGCTTAAAAGATAGTCATATTGAAAAGCTGGAAAATACTTATTGTTATCATGTGTACATTTTACTCAAAAATTATTTTATTTATGGCGAATCAAATACAAAGAAGAACCCAACAATTATCTGTTGTAGAACCATCTACATTGTTAAGAAAAATTCTTTCAAAAATTAAAAATGATTGGGATGAAATTGAAACAGCCGATAATTGGGATGCAGTAACATGGGCACAAAAAAGATTACTTGTGAATCATGAGTATCGCTTTATTTATTGTGCAATTCCAAAAAATGCATCTAGCAGTTTAATGAAAGCTATAGTTAGTATAAGTAATTCAAAAAGAAAAAAACAACTTTTGAATTCTTCAAGAGATACTATTCGTAATTATGTAGAACTTAACTATAGCTTGGCTAGCTATACTTATGCAGAAGCTAGTAAAATAATTAATAGCGATTACTTCAAATTCGTCATAGTTCGGAATCCTTGGGCACGTTTGGTATCTACTTATCTAAATTTATTTGTTCGATTTCACGAGCATGGACGACCTACTGATTTAGTTATTGATTCAGTAAAATATATATATGGAGAAGATGTAAAAGATAGAGATTCGATTAATATTACTTTTGAACAGTTGATCCAGTACCTATGTGCCACGGAAGATAGATATCTAGACCAACATTGTATACCTCAGTACTTATTTTTGGGTGGAATTAATGACTATTTTGTAGCTCGGATGGAGAACTTATCTGAAGATTTAGAGCGCATACAAAATAAATTAAATCTATCTTTAGAATTACCTAAGTTAAATAAAACAGAATATTCTTCATCGTCAAATAACGAGCAAAATTTTGCCAAGATTTCAGCATCTGAGTTTAGGAATTGGAAAACTACCCTGCCTGATTATAAACAATTCTATACACCAGAACTAATTTATTTAGTTAGTCAAAGATACGCACAAGATATAGAAATATTTGGGTATAATTTTGCCGATATTAATAGATATACTTCAAACTATTTAACTATAGGAAAGAGTAAATGAACTATGATGTTAAGCTACTAGTCAGTATAATTATCAACAACTATAATTACGAGCGCTTTTTACCAGAAGCGATTGACAGCGCGATCGATCAAACTTACCCAAATACTGAAGTTATTGTTGTCGATGACTGTTCCACCGACAACTCCCGGGATGTAATCGCTTCTTATGGAGACAAAGTGATTCCCATTTACCATCAAGAAAATGGTAAACAAGCCGCAGCTTTTAATAGTGGATTTGCAGTCAGTAAAGGTGAAATAATCATCTTTTTAGATGCAGATGACTACCTTTACTCGGATACAGTGGAACGTGTTGTTTCAGTGTGGAAACCAAATCTTGCTAAAGTGCATTACCGCTTACAAGTGGTAGACACCCACAGGAGATCTTTAGGGTTTTCTTATCCCCAGGGTGGTAAACCGTTATCTAGTGGCGAAGTTTGGCGAACAATTTTGGAAGTAGGCTGTCATCCAGGTGTAGCTACCAGTGGTAATGCCCTTAATCGAAAAGCATTAGAGCAAGTTTTTCCAATTCCCGACGAGTACAAGCTAATTGCAGACGACTATCTTTCAATACTAGTTCCCTTTTACGGTGAAATTGTTGCTATTAATGAACCCCAAGCGGCTTATCGGATTCATACCAGTAATCAGTGGGCTTTAGCTACCGTAACAGCAGAGCGCTTCCAAAGGTTTGTGCGCCACGATTTGCAGAACTACCAGATATTGTTAAAAAAAGCAAATGAATTGGGCTATGAATTGCCTAAAGACTTTCAACAACGCTCTATAGGGCGTTTATGGTCTAGAATGGCATCTTTGCGTTTAGATCCTCAAAATCACCTCATTCCTGAAGATAACTCTCTGGAACTAATTTATTTAGGTATCCGTTCGCTGTGGAAGTATTCAGATTATAACTTGTTTAAAAAACTAATCTTTAGTTTGTGGTTTATTTGGGTGGGATTGATGCCTTTTGCCTTGGCGAAAATGGCCATTATTTGGTTATTCGTCCCCCACAAGCGCCCCAAACTAGGCTTTGGTTTTATGAAAAAGTCCAATGCAAACTTACCAAAACAGGAGTTAGTATGACTAATCCGATACGCGTACTGTTCGTTAGCCATGCCTATGTAGTGGGCGTTAATCAAGGCAAACTTGATGCGATCGCCCAAACTGGTAAAGCTGAAGTCGGGTTACTTGTTCCTAAACAATGGTATGCTCCTTCTTGGAATAAGAAATTTGAACTCGAACAACCATATCCACAAATAAAAATTTATCCGGCTCAGGTATTTTTCTCCGGAAAAGCCGGTGCTTGTATCTATTCCCCCTTGGCTATCTTGAAAGCAATCAATGACTTTCGTCCAGATATAATACAAGTTGAAGAAGAGGTATTTTCAGTTTCAGCCTTTCAAATTGCTTTATGTGCAAGACTATTCAAGATTCCATCGGTTTTCTTCGGTTGGGAGAATATGGATCGAAAGTTAGTACTCCGCTACTGGCTTCGTAAATATATCTTGAATACAGCACAATACCTGATTACTGGTAATTGCGAAGGTGCAGA